>JAFAXS010000122.1 GCA_019240755.1 Vulcanimicrobiota bacterium | reverse complement strand
TGACCAGAAAGGCGGCGTCTGCGTTGTCGCCGGTTCCGTCGAATACCGCTGCGGGTATGCTCCGTCGCCGTCTCCTAGCATTCGCCGCCTTTCTGGTTCAAACGATCGGTACATGGACTTCTTCAGAGGTTCCCTAGGCTTGGCAGCGCCGTCGAAGCCTTCCTCGGCGCGCCGCTTGCTGCTTGACTGCGATGGTACGGTAGAGAGGCTCGACTGCGCCTGGCGCGCAGCGCACGAAGGTACCGAACCGACTAGAACGACATCGGGAGCACCAGCTCCGGTGGCGAGGTCACGGCGCGGCGTAATGCGTGCCGGGGCCGGCGGCCGGGCCGCACCCACCTGCGAGACGCAGGTTCGATGACCGCGTGCGCAGACGCTCGTAGTGCGGTTGAGTTCTTACTCCACGGCCGGCGCGAGGAGCAAGCGCCATTTGCGTACGCCCGCTGCAACGGCGGCGGTATCGGCGGCCCCTTCTCGATCGTCGAGGACGAGAAAGCCCAAGAAACTCTGGAACTCCGTGGAGACGGCTCGCATGGAGCGCTCGGTTTGGGTTGCGGCGTCACTCCATAGCAGCACCGTGTTACTGCGCAGCGATGCAACGTCGCTGCCTGCCTCGAGTGCTTGCAGCTCGGGCCCGTACCGCAACCACGCGGAATCGGCCTCTTTGGCGACTCGCCGGTAGTCGTGTGAACCTGCGGCAAACGTATCGGGCGCATTTCGGACCGCAAGCGTGATGTTGTATGCCTTGGCCAACGACGTCGCGGCGTTGAGGCGTTCGAGCTGATCGCTCCACGAACCATCAAACAAGCGCCCCAGGGGAGCGGCGAGCAGCGGCGCGCCTAGCGTCTGCGCGCGAGCCAGGCTCGACTCCATCTCGCCCGGTGCCGCGCTGAAGAAACGCGCGTCATTCAACGCGGCGATGGACAGCCCCCAGTCGGCCGACAGCTTCTTGATTTGCGCGAGGTAGTCGTCGTCGCCTCGGGGAAAGTGGCGCCCGTCTAAGACGACGCCGTCGCAGGCGAGTTGGTGCGCGCAAAGTTCGAGAAACTCCAATTGCGTGAGCTCATTTGACCGAATCGCGCGATCGAACGCCCCGCTCGCACAGGCAAGCTTCATCGGCGTCGGAGGTTCGATGTAACTATGAAGATCGCCCTTGGCGCCGATCACGCCGGTTTCGAATACAAGGATCGCATCGTGAAAATTCTGCGTGACCGCGGTCACGACGTGCTGGACTTTGGAACGCACGATGCCACGGCGGTGGACTACCCGCAATACGGCTACGCGGTGGGAGAGGCCGTCGCGACCGGTCAAGCGGAGCGCGGCATCGTCGTCTGCGGTTCGAGTTTGGGAATTGCAATGGCGGCGAACAAGGTGCCGGGCATTCGCTGCGCTCCCGTCAACGAGCCCTACTCGGCCGAGTTGGCGCGCAGGCACAACGACGCCAACGTGATCGCGTTCTCGGAACGTCTGACCGGCTGGGAGATGATCGAGCGGATGCTCGAGATTTTCCTGGAGACTCCGTTCGACGGCGGCCGGCACGCACATCGCGTCGAGCAGCTCTTCGAGTTCGGGGACGACCAGCGTTCTCGTACGCTGAAGGACTTGGAAAAGGGCGAAGTGAGGGACGCGCAAACCCCCACGGACCTCGTTGGAGTGCCGACGGGCGATTAGGTCGAAAGCCGCTGTCGTGGAGACGCTCGCAACCACTCGTATCGAGGCTCAGGATGCCGAGGTTTTTGCCGCGATCGCGGGCGAGGAACGCCGTCAAAAAGAGAACCTCGAGCTGATCGCGTCGGAGAACTACGCCAGTAAGGCGGTTCGCGAAGCCATGGCCTGCGTGATGACCAACAAGTACGCGGAAGGCTATCCGGGGAAGCGCTACTACGGCGGTTGCGAGTGGGTGGACGTCGCCGAGACGCTGGCCGTTGCTCGGCTCAAGCAGTTGTTCGGCGCCGATCATGCCAATGTCCAGCCGCACTCGGGTGCGCAGGCGAACACGGCCGTATTCATGGCCGTGCTGCAGCCGGGCGAGACCGTTTTGGGAATGTCGCTCGCACATGGCGGCCATCTGACGCACGGAACGAAAGTGAGTTTCTCGGGGAAGCTCTACAACGCGGTGGCGTACGGCGTCAAGAAGGAGTCGGAGCTGATCGACTTCGACCAGGTGCGCGCGCTTGCGTTGGAACACAAGCCGAAACTGATCGTAGCCGGGGCGAGCGCATATCCTCGCACGATGGAGTATGCGCCGTTTCGAGAGATCGCAGACGAGGTGGGCGCAGCGCTGCTCGTAGATTTCGCGCACATCGCCGGCCTCGTCGCTGCGGGACTTCATCCGTCACCCGTTCCACTCTCAGATTTCGTCTCTTCGACCACACACAAGACCCTGCGGGGACCGCGTGGCGGTTTCGTGCTGTGTACGGAGAAGTGGGCGACGCCGCTCGACAAGATGGTCTTTCCCGGGATACAAGGCGGCCCGCTGATGCACACGATCGCCGCCAAAGCCGTCGCCTTCGGTGAGGCCTTGCAGCCGGACTTCGCGACGTATCAGCGCCAAGTCGTCGAGAACGCGCGCGCCATGGCCGACGAGTTCACTCGCGCCGGGCTGCGCTTGGTCGCCGGCGGAACGGACACGCATCTGATCCTCGTCGACGTCTCGGTGAAGGGACTCACCGGCAAGGCCGTCGAGGAGTACCTCGACGAGGTCGGCATCACGGTCAACAAAAACGCAATCCCCTTCGATAAACAAAAGCCGTTCGTTGCGAGCGGCATCCGCATCGGCACGCCGGCAATCACCTCACGCGGTTTCGGGATCGAAGAGTGCCGCGAGGTCGCGCGCATCATTTGCGACGGCTTCGCCGACGTTGGAACCCGAGCGAACGTCGGACAATTGCGCGACCGCGTTCGCGAGTTAACGTCCCGCTTCGACGTTCCCTAAGAGGACGTTCAAGAGAACCGAGGCTCACCGCCGCGGCAACATGCCTGCGAGCTCGAGATGTGACTGGAAATGCAAGGAGCGCAATGGAGTCACCGCGGTGGAGCGAGCCGAAGATGTTTGCCCCGACCATGCGACGGTGCTCATCGAGGGAGATGCGCCTGGGGGCAAAGGTTCGGACGCCGGGGCTTACTAACAACTATGCATGCGCCCCGGTTGGGACGAATATTTCATGCAAGTCGCGCACACCGTGAGCACTCGGGCGACGTGCCCGCGAGCCGCCGTCGGGTGCGTGTTGATTCGCGATCATCGAATCTTGACGACCGGTTACAACGGCGCGCCTCGCGGCGTCGCGCACTGCACGGAAGTCGGCTGCACGTTGGTTAACGATCACTGTTTGCGCGCCACCCATGCGGAAGCCAATGCCGTCGTGCAAGGCGCACTGCACGGCGTGAGCCTGCAGCACGCGACCGCGTACTGCACGCACCAGCCATGCGTGAACTGCTCGAAGCTGCTGATCAGTGCCGGCGTGTTGAAGATCGTCTACGACGAGCCATATCCGGACCCGGTCGCGAGTCAGTTATTGGCCGAGGCGGGCGTCGCGCTGGTGCACTATGCGACGCTCGAGGCCGTGCGCGCGTGAACGCGCAGCACGTCGGCATCGGCGTCCTCTACGCGGCCGCCTTTGCGCTCGCGGTAGGAGTGAGCGCGCTAGCTACGCCACTGATCGTGCGCCTGGCGCTGCGGCTCGGAATCGTTGACGACGACGGCGCCGATCGCCGCATGCACGCAACGCCTAAACCGCGCGTGGGCGGAATCGCCGTGTTTCTCGGCTTCGCGTTCGCGCTCTTCGCGGTGCTCGGGGTCTCGCTCGGCGAGGACGTGCATCGGCTGGTCGGGCTGCTTTTCGGCAGCTTCTTGATCCTGGGCGTCGGAATTTGGGATGACGCGATGCAGATGCGGCCGCGCAACAAGTTCGTCGCGCAGATCCTCGTCGCCCTCATCTCGATGCTCTACGGCTTCATCATTCCGGGCGTGAACAATCCCTTCGACCACAACCCCGGCACCAATTGGATCGATTTCCCGATTTGGGTGCAAGTGCCGTTGACGCTGCTCTGGTACGTCGGAATGATGAATGCCATCAACTTCCTCGACGGCTTGGACGGTCTGCTCGCTGGGGTGACGGCGATCTCCAGCCTCTTTCTCTTCATAATCGCAGTGGTCCACGGCAATCCACTGGTAGCGCTCGTCGTGGTCGCGCTCGCGGGGTCCGCGCTAGGATTTCTTCCGTCGAACTTCAACCCGGCGCGTATCATTTTAGGCGACGCCGGCTCGCTCTTCATCGGGTACGTGTTCGCGACCGTCTCGATCATCGGCGCCAGCAAGACCGCGATCGCGATCAGCGTCGTCGTCCCGCTGCTCGTGCTCGCCCTGCCGGTGCTCGACACGGCGGCCGCGATCGTCCGCCGCGCGACCACCGGCAAGCGCATCACCGAAGCCGACCGTGGGCACTTTCATCACCAGCTGATCTTTCGCTTCGGCCTCAACGTGCGACAGGCAGTGTTGCTGCTGTACGCGGTGTGCTTCGTGCTCGGTGCCGTCGCACTCGCGTTTTCGGGCGAGTTTACGCACGCCTTTCGTCACGCCTAGGCGTTAGCGATGAGCGACCGTCTGCGTGTCATGAGTGTTTTCGGGACGCGCCCGGATACGATCAAGATGGCGCCCGTGGTCGCCGCCCTGCGCGATGATCCCGGCATCGAAGACATCGTCTGCGTCAGCGCGCAGCACCGCCAGATGCTCGACGATTTGCTGGCCCTCTTTTCCATCGCCCCGGACTACGATCTGGACGTAATGACGGAAGATCAAACCCTCACGCAGATCACGACGCGCGTCTTGACGCGCATGGAGAGCGTGCTCGAAGACGCGCGCCCCGACGCCGTGCTCGTGCACGGCGATACGACGACGAGCAGCGCGGCGGCGCTGGCCGCCTTTTACGCGCACGTGCCCGTTGGCCACGTCGAGGCCGGTCTGCGCACCGGCAATCGTTGGCTCCCCTATCCGGAAGAGATGAACCGGCGGCTCACCGGGGCGCTCGCATCCTATCACTTTGCTCCAACGGAACTGGCGCGCGGCCGTTTGCTCGATGAGAACGTTTGTGGCGACGACATCATCGTTACCGGCAACACGGTCATCGATGCCTTCGCCCAAACGGCCGGGCGCCGGGATCTGCCGCTGCCGCCGCACTGGGCGGCGCTCGATCTGAACGCACCCGTCGTTCTCGTCACCGCGCACCGCCGTGAGAACCACGCGCACATGTCGCAAATTTGCGAAGCGCTGCGGGCCATCGTGGAGTTACCGCAGCGACCCCAACTCTACTGGCCCGTCCATCCGTCGCCCCGCGTCGCGCCGGTTGCACGCGACGTGCTCGACGGAGTTCCCGGCGTGATCTTGGTGGATCCAATCGATTACGCGCAAATGGTCGCCGCGGTCAAAGCGTGCACCTTCGTGCTGACGGACTCCGGCGGTCTTCAGGAAGAAGCGCCGTGTCTCGGTAAGCCGGTCTTGGTGATGCGCGATGAGACGGAGCGCCCCGAGGGGCTCGCCGCTGGGACGCTCGAGCTGGTCGGCCATCGCCCGGAGCGTATCGTTGCGGCCGCGCAACGATTGCTGACCGACACGACGGCGTATGCCGCGATGGCTCAGGCCGTGAATCCATACGGCGACGGCCATGCCAGTGCCCGAATCGCGCGGTGGTTGCTGGCGCGCCTCCGCGACGGCGCTTATCCCGAACCCTTTGCCGCGTGAAGGCCGTCGCGCCCGTCCTGGCTGCGGGCGGCACGTTCGCGGCTGCGACGCTCGCGGGGCTGCTCGCGGGAATTTGGCTCGGCGAGCGCACTCGCGCCCCGATCTTCGTAGCCGCCGGACTCTTCGCTGGGCTGGCGCTCGGCGGGTACTCGGCCTACCGGCTCATGCTGCGCTCGCTGTAGTCGGCAATGCAGGAGGATAAGTCTAGCGGGCGTAGCTACAGCGACGCCGACGCGGCGGCCGACCTTGCTGCCTATCTCTCACTCAAACGGATCATCTCGATCCGGTCTCTGGTCGGTGTCGCCGTCGTGGCGCTGTTGGTGGTGCCCTGGCTTCCCGTCCCCGCGCTGGCACTAGCGACCGGTGGCCTGTGCGGGGTGCTCAATGCGCAGTTAACCGGGGGCAGCGGCGAGCGGCTCTTGAAGAACCGGAACGTAGGGCTCTTCGTCTTAAGTAGTTTCCTGCGAATCGGCGTCTTCGGTATAGTCCCGGTGGCGTTCGCCGTGCACGGGCCCTGGTGGTCAATGGCGTGGTATTTCGCCGGTTTTTTTCTTCCGTTAGCGTTGTTTGCGGTTGGCGCAGTGCGCGCATTCGAGCGAAAGTAGAACGAGAACAGCTTCGTGCAAGAAAACTTGGGCGAGCACATCCTGTGGCACGTGCCCGTGCTGGGCTCGGTGCATGCCGACACGATCGTTACGACGTGGCTGGTGATGGCGCTTTCGCTGGCATTTTTTGCGTGGGTTGGTGCCAGCTATCGCCGGCCGACACAGACGAAACGTCAAGTCGTCGTCGAGGGCGTCGTCAACTACGTCGCCGACCTCGCGAGCAGCACGCTCGGCAAGCGCGGCGAGCCCTTCGTGCCGTTCTTCATCGCACTGTTCGTCTTCATTTTCTTACTCAATCAGTTCGGGATGTTGCCGTTCAAGGCGTTGGGGTTTCCGGTCGGCGGTTCTCCGACGGCCGATCTCAACACCACGGTTCCGCTCGCGCTGACCGTTTGGCTGGCGACGTGGTTCTTATTCCCGAGAACGCACGCGGCACATTTGGTACAGCCTTTTGCGTGGCTGCTTCCGATCAACATCATCGAAGAGCTCTCACGGCCGCTCACGCTCGCAGCTCGTCTCTTCTTTAATATCTTTGTCGGCGAGCTGCTCTTTCTGATCGTTGCTTCGATCATTCAGGAGCACATTCAGATCGGCATACTCAATCTCTCGCTCGCGGTAACAGTCGTTCCGTTCTTCATTCAGTTTTTCAACTTCTTCGTCGGCACCGTCCAAGCATTCGTTTTTACCCTTCTGGCGATCGTCTACTTCTCGCTGGCGATCGGCGAAAGTCATTAGGAAAGGTTACGTTCTTGAGTCCTGAAGCGTTAGTAGCTGCTTTTACCCTGCTGGCGTTCGGCATCATCGTCGCCGGCGTTGCATTCGGCTCGGCCATCGGCGACGGCATCGTCGCAAGCAAAGCGGTCGAGGCGATTGCCCGTCAACCCGAAGCGCGTCCGAATATCATGACATTCATGTTCCTCGGCGTCGGCGTGCTGGAAGCGTTCCCGATCATCGGCCTGGGCCTGGCGTTTTACATGATCTTCGGATTGGCGCCGTTGGCCGCGCTCATGGCGAAGGTGACGGGCCACTAAGAGAGCCATGTTTCTCTCGCTCGACGGTACGCTCGTCGTTCAGCTGATCAACTTCGCGATCTTCTTTGCGTTGTTGAGCGTCGTGTTTTTGCGCCCCGTCGGGCGCGCGATTGCACAACGGCGCGCGTACATCGATGACTTGGTATCGGACTACGATCGGTATCAAGAGCAGGCGCGGGACCTGCGCGAAGAAGCCGCAGCGATCCGCGCCGAGGCTCGGCGCAAGGCCGAACAGCACGTCGCGGCGGCGCGAGCAGCGGCTTCGAACGAGGCTGCCGAAACGTCGAGCCGCTACGCGCGGCAGGCGCAGGGCATCAGCGAAGAAGCACAGCGTACCGCTGCGGCGCAACTCGGTGCGGCGCGCGCCGGCGAGAGCGAGGCGGCGCGCAAACTCGCCGACCTGATGCTCGAGCGCGTTATCCCGGAGACCGCACCATGAGCGACGCGCACACATATCTTCAAATCGCGCTCTGGAGCCAGGTCATTTCATCGATCGTCTTCATAGCGGTAATCGTCTTCATGTGGTTCCGCTGGATCATGCCGGTCGTCATGGCGGCGCAAGAGCGCAGCAACCGCCAAATCGCAGACGCCGAACGCCACCGGGATGAGGTCAAGGGCGCATTGGAGGTCCTCCGCGCCGAGATTGAGACCGCCCGGCACGACGCGCTCCTCATCGAACAGCGCGCGAGCGGACGAGCCGAACACGAGCGCGAGCTGCTGCGCAGTGAAGCCGAGGAGGCCGGCAAACGCGCGTTGGCCGACGCCGGTCGCGAACTCGACCGCGCGCTCGCAGCGGCTCGCCGGCGGCTGCGCGACGAGCTCTTCGAACGAGCGCTGTCGCTCGCCCGCAGCGACGCGGCGCTGCGTGCCGGCCCCGCGCTCGACATGCGGTTGATCTCCGAGGTCGCCGGTTCGCTGGAACAGGGCGTTCGTGGTTAGTCAGAAGGTCGCGCGCCGCTACGCCGTCGCCATCGCAATGCTTGCCAGGGAGCAGAATGTGGCCGAGCGCGTCGGCAACGATCTCGGATTCTTCTCCGAGACGCTGATGCAGCCGGGAAGAATTCGCGACTTCTTTGTAGCGCCCGTGATCTCGCGGCCCGATAAGGAACGCGTCCTGTCGGAGATTTTCGACGGCAAAGTTCACCCGGTTGCGTTGCACGCGCTGCTGCTGCTCGTTCGTAAGCGCCGGGAATCGTTCTTGCCGGCGATCGTGGATCAGTATCTCGAGTTGCGCCGGGCGGCAGAGGGTCGGCAGCGCGTGACTCTGGAGTCCGCGCGATCTTTGGGTCGCAGCGAATATGAGGCGTTGGTCCGGCGTCTCGAGCAGATGTACGGCAAGACATTCGAGGTGACGGAAGTCGTCAATCCGGAGTTGATCGGCGGCGTACGGCTCGTGATGGGCGACCGACGAATTGACGGCAGCATCTCGGGCCGGCTCGAGGCTTTGGCTCGGGATCTCTCGGAGCGCACGTAGGCATTTAAGTAAAGGTTCTTAGAAAGTGAGCACATGATTAACGCAGACGAAATCGCCGGCATTCTCAAACAGCAGATCGAGCAGTTTACCGCCGGAGTTCAGGAAGACGAAGTGGGCACCGTCATCGAGGTCGGCGCTAACCTGGCGCGCATCTACGGATTGCGCGGCGTTCGTTCTTCGGAGCTGGTAGAGTTCAGCAACGGGCTGCAAGGGGTCGCCCTCAACCTCGAAGAGGACAACGTCGGCGTCGTGATCATGGGCTCAGACGCCGAGATCAAGGAAGGCGACAGGGTCCGGCGGACAGGCCGCATCGCCTCCGTTCCGGTCGGCGACGCGATGCTCGGCCGAGTGGTGAATCCGCTCGGACAGCCGACCGACGGAAAGGGCGCGATTGAAACGGCGCGGTTCCGAACGATCGAGAACATCGCGCCGACCGTCGTGCAGCGTCAGCCGGTGAAGCAACCGTTGCAGACCGGAATTCGCGCAATCGATGCGCTGATTCCGATCGGCAAGGGGCAGCGCGAGCTCATCATCGGCGACCGTTCAACCGGCAAGACGGCCATGGCCGTCGACACGATCATCAACCAAAAGGGGCGCGATGTCTTTTGCGTCTACGTTGCCATCGGTCAGAAAAATTCTACTGTGGCGGCCCTCGCGCAGATCCTCGAGCAGAAGGACGCGCTGGCCTACACGACGATCGTGGCGGTGAGCCCCTCGGAGTCGGCGGCGCTGCGATGGATCGCGCCGTTCGCCGGCTGCGCAATGGCCGAGGAGCTGATGTATGCGGGCAAAGACGTGCTGATCGTTTATGACGACCTTACGAAGCACGCGCAATCCTATCGCGAGATGTCGCTGCTGCTGCGGCGTCCGCCGGGACGCGAAGCGTATCCCGGTGATGTTTTCTATCTCCACTCGCGTTTGTTGGAGCGGGCGGCGAAGCTCTCCGACGCGATGGGCGCCGGCTCGCTCACGGCTCTTCCGGTGATCGAAACGCAGGCCGGCGACTTCTCCGCGTACATCCCGACCAACGTCATCTCCATCACGGACGGGCAGATCTACCTGACGCCGCAGCTCTTCTTCCAAGGCATTCGGCCGGCGGTGGATATCGGTCTCTCCGTGTCGCGCGTGGGCGGCGCGGCTCAGACGAAGGCGATGAAATCGGTCGCAGGCCAGCTGAAGCTCGAGCTCGCGCAGTATCGCGACCTAGCGGCGTTCGCCAAACTCGCCAGCGACCTGGATAAGGCGACCCAGAATCAGCTGATGCGCGGCGAAAAGCTCACCGAACTCCTGAAACAGCCGCAGTATCAGCCCCAACCAATGGAAGACCAAGTTGCGATCATTTACGGCGCGACCAACGGTTTCGTCAACGACGTACCGACGGCGCGGCTGCAGAACTGGGCCGGTGCGCTCATCGATTTCTTGCACGCGCAGCATCCCGAGATTCCGGCCGCGATCGCAGCGAGCGGTCAACTCTCGGACGAGGTTCGCAAACAGCTCGACGCGGCGCTCGCAGAGTTTTCGAAGAGCTTCTAGGACCCTCTCAGTGCCGACCGTACGGGATCTTCGCGACCGGATTCGATCGCTGAAGAACACGCAGCAGATCACCAAGGCGATGAAGCAGGTCGCTGCGGCAAAGATTCGGCGTGCCGAAGCGGCACAGCGGCAGGCGCGTCCGTATGCGGGCGCGCTGTCCGAGATGTTGCAGGGTCTCATCGCCGCGGTTTCATCGGTAGACGATCCGTTCATGCGGGCCGGTAAGGCCGGCGCTCCGTCCGGCATCGTACTCATAAGTGCCGACAAGGGATTGGCCGGCGCCTTTAACTCTAACGTGATCGCGCAAGCGCAGCAGGCCACGCGGGAACGAGGAGACGTTCGGTGGTACACGATCGGCCTCAAGGCGCGCAATGCAGTTCGGCGGATGAACGCACGCGATTCGAAATCCTGGCCGCTGAGCGCTGGCTCAAAGCTCGACACGGCGCGCGAAGTTGCCATCAACGCCGCCGATGACTTTCGCGCGGGCAGCATCAGGGAGATCGTGCTCGTCTCGCAGCGCCTGATCTCGATGATGGCACAGCGCCCGCAAACGCGCAAGCTCGTACCGATCCTAGCGGACGACATGGCCGAGCTTCGAGGCGCTGAAAAAACGGACGGGCGGCAACAGCGCGGGGCGATTGAGTTTCTGCCCTCGCCGGAGTTCGTGCTCTCGCGTCTGCTCCCGAAGTACCTCGAGTTTACGATCTACTCGGCGATGTTGGAAACGGATGCAGCCTTCTTCGCCGCGCAACTCGTCGCGATGACGAACGCCACGGATAACGCCTCGAAACTCATCGATGAGTTGACGATCCAGATGAACAACGCCCGCCAAGCTGCGATCACAAAGGAGCTCCTTGAAATCGTGGCCGGAGCGGAGGCGCTCGGTGTTGAGTGATCACGTACGGTACCGCGCCACTCGACGGGACGCACCGGAGACGTTCGTCGCGGCGCGTCCATGCGCCGCTCCTACTGCCGTGCGGCTCGCTCCCGGCATCCTTGCCTCCGCTCGCCGTCACGAGCCTCCGGCGCTGTCCCGTCGAGTTCCGCGGTACATGGCGCGTCCCTCGACACCTCGCTAATAATATGCACTACAAAGTCACAGTAAAGGCAAACCATGGCTGATCAGACCGGAAAAGTCGTACAAGTGCTCGGCAACGTCGTGGACGTTGAGTTTACGCCCCAGACGCTGCCGAAGATCAACGACGCGCTGCGCGTCGGCGTGAACGAGGGCGCTCGCGCCGGCGGTAA
>JAFAXS010000054.1 GCA_019240755.1 Vulcanimicrobiota bacterium | reverse complement strand
CCCGCGTGCGGCGACACGATCTCCGTCGAACAACGTTTTCTCGGCGGACCGAACATCGTACCAGTGCGTACGGTTTCAAACGGCGTTGATGTCGGCACCGTTCAGCTCGGCGACGGGTTTCAGCGCGCCGAATTTTGGCACATTTTGCGCCGGACACCCCATTATCACACCGTGCTGGGGGCCATTGGGCCGCCGATGACCGTATCGGTAAACGCACCGGCTTCTTCCAAAACGTTCAAAGGTGTCTGTGCCGGTGCGGCCCATCGAATCGGTGAGATTCCCATTGCGGACTTTGTGCCGACGGTTCGTCGAGTCATTGAGCGGCACGCTGCGAGCGCTCAGGCAGCTATCGTCCTGGCGTACAACACGTTCCAAGTCGGTCGCTACGGCAACTGCTGCATCAACGGCCTTCACGGCGCGTTCAAACGGCCCTCGGGCGTCCAAGTGTTCGCGGCCGCGACATACAACGATGCGGGCGCCGTCCGTTACTACCGGCAGATTGCCGACATCAACGCCGCGACGCACGAAATCGGCGAGCTCCTCAACGATCCCTTTGCGCTGCCGAACGGTCGGGCAAATATGGCGCCGGCGTGGGGACACGTCGGCCAGTATAGCAACGGATGCTCGCCGTATTTCGAGGTCGGCGATCCTCTCGACGCAACGGCGTATCGCCTTAAGCGCCATAACTTCACATACCACCCACAGGAATTGGCCTTCTTCTCGTGGTTCTTTCGGACGAAACCGATCGGCACGGGTCGCAAATATTCGTTGGAAGGTACCTTCACCACGGCGCAAGGCCTTTGCTCCAGCTCAAGCTAGGCGAGCGCCTCGATGCGATAGTGCAGGTGGACCACTCCGTTATCGAAACGGCGCGTCGCGCCGAGTTCGAGATTCAACCGTAGGCCGGTTCGGAAGGCTCGCTTTCCGCCGCCGACGATCACTGGGTTGACAAACAGCTGACACTCATCCACGAGACCGGCGTCGAGCGCAACGCCCGCAAGCTCGGCACCGCCAATGATGATGTCGTGCGGCGATGCTCGCTTGAGCGTCCGAATCGCCTCGGCGTCGAAGCGCCGCTCGAGGCGGGTGTTGCGCGTCGTAGCGTTCGTCAGCGTTCGTGAAAAGACGATCTTACTGGCGTTTTGCCACAGCCGCGCGAAGTCGCGTTGTTCCAGTGGGTAGTCCTCGATCGGCGCATCCCAATAGGCCATCGTCTCATAGAGCCGCCGCCCGTAGAGATGCGTTCCGATCCCACGCAACAAGTCGGTAACTATGCCGAACACCGGATCGGGATTGACCCAGTCGAACGCACCGGTCTTATCTTCGATGTAACCGTCGAGCGACGTGTTTGTCATGTAGATCAGCTTCGACATCTAACGCGTTACTTGTCCCGCCGAATCTTGTCAAACATCCCTTCGATCATTTGCGGAGCGATTCTGTAAAAGTCGGTCATGAATTGAAGCGCGGACGCTGCCGGTCCTTCCAATGCGAACGAACAATCCTTAAAGCTGCAATCGCGCAATCCGTATGAACCCGTGCCGCTAAAAACGACGACGCAGTTTTCGAAGACGCAGCTTTCGAAACGCTGATTGTCGAGATTGACGCGCGTTCTGGAAAAGCGTCCTCTGACGTGCTCGATCATGGTGAGTGACTCTTCCCGGACGGCGATTACTCCTGGTTGCCCCAGGCTACGGTGGTCTGAGCTTCGGGGCGGCGTGACCAGGCAAGCTTGGCGCGGATTTTGAACCGTCCTCCGATGGCGCTAAGGGCTCCGATTCCGACGGGGACCGTGACGCTGCTCTTCACCGACGTCGAGGCCAGCACGCAGCGTTGGGAAGAGCGGGGCGAAGCAATGGCGGAGGCGTTGCGCCGCCACGACGCGCTCTTGCGCGGCGCGATCGAAAGCCGAAGCGGTCACGTGTTCAAGACGGTCGGCGATGCTTTTTGTGCGACCTTCTGGCGCGCGACGGATGCCCTCGCCGCCGCGATCGACGCGCAACGCGCGCTCGCAGGCGAGGATTGGAGCGCCATCGGCGGACTGCACGTTCGCATGGCGCTGCATAGCGGCGCGACCGACGAGCGCGACGGCGACTATTTTGGCCCGGCCGTGAACCGCGTCGGGCGCCTGTTAGCGACGGCGCATGGCGGCCAAGTGATCGTATCGCACGCCACGACATTGCTGTTGCGCGGGTTGCTGCCCGAGCGCACCGAGTTGCACGATTTGGGCGAGCACCGGCTTGCAGATCTCTCGGAGCCGGAGCACGTTTGCCAAGTCGTCGCTCCGGGCTTAGCGCACACGTTTCCGCCGTTGCGTTCGCTCGACTCGCGTTGGAGCAATCTTCCGCGCCAGCTGACGCCGCTCATCGGCCGTGACGAGGTGCTAGCCGAGATCGAACCGCTGATACGCGAGCATCCGCTGGTGACGCTCGTGGGTACCGGGGGAGTCGGCAAAACGCGCGTCGCGCTGCAAGCGGGTGCGGACTTGCTCGAGGTTTCGGGCGATGGCGTCTGGGTCGTGGAGCTGGCGCCGACGAGCGATCCGTTCTTGGTCGCCAGCACGATTGCGGTTACTTTGAGTTTGCGCGAGCAGCCGGAGCGTTCCGTTCTGGAGACACTGCTGCGCTACCTGAAAGATAAGCGCCTGTTGCTGATCCTCGACAACTGCGAGCACGTGATCGATGAGGTGGCAAAGATCGCCGAGGCGATAATGCAGCAATGTCACGGCGTGCGGTTACTGGCGACCAGCCGCGAGCCGCTGCGCATTTCGGGCGAGTACGTTTATCGCTTGGGGTCGCTCGCGTTTCCACCGCCCGGCGGAATGCCGGCGGCCGACGACGCGCTACGGTACGGTGCCGTCGCGCTCTTCGCGCAGCGCGCCGCTGCGTCGGATGCGACGTTCCAACTGACGAATGAGAGCGCGCCGATCGTCGCGGAGATTTGCCGGCGCCTCGACGGGATCGCGCTGGCGATTGAACTGGCGGCCGCCAGAGTAAAGGTGTTGGCGCCGCGACACCTCGCCCGGAAGCTCGACGAGCGTTTTCGCGTGCTGACCGGCGGCAGTCGCACGGCGCTGCCGCGTCAGCAAACGATGCGAGCGCTGATCGATTGGAGCTACGACCTGTTGCCCGCCAAGGAGCAGAAGTTGTTTCGGCGGCTCGCCATCTTCGCCGGGGGATGGACGCTCGAACTTGCCGCTGCCGTTTGCGCCGACGAGGAAGCGACGGAGTATGCGATCGAGCAGTGGGAGATCCTCGACCTGCTCTCGTCGCTCGTCGATAAGTCGTTGGCGCAAGCCGAGATGACTGCCGACGGAATGCGCTACCGGCTCTTGGAGTCGATGCGACAGTATGCGCGCGAACGTCTTTCCGCCGCCGAAGAGCATGCCGTTGCGCGAGCGCACGCGATCGCATACGTCGCGCTGGGCGAGGAGCTCGAAGCAGTCTTTGAGACGACGTCCGAAGATTCGTGGCTGCGCCGGGTCGAGCCGGAGCTCGAGAACTTCCGCGCCGCGCTTCGGTGGGCGTTCGGAGCGCAGGGCGACATCTTGCTCGCTCAACGGCTGACCGCCGCCCTTCGACCCGCGTGGACGCGCCTGGCTGCGGCGGAGGGTCTGCGTCACATCAGGGCTGCGCGCGACGCGTGCGTTCCGGAGACGCCTCCGTTGATCGTCGCCGCGCTCGACCTGGCCGAAGCGGTGATCGCGGTCGCGTTTGCTCGGCCGACCACGGCGCGCGATGCGGCAGAACGCGCGCTCGCCCTCTATGCGGAACTCGGAGTGCCGCTGCGCGCCGCACAGGCGCGACATCTGTTCGGACGCGCCCTCGTGAATCTCGGCGAGACCGAGCGAGGTGAAACGGCGCTCGCTGCGGCCTTGAAGGAGGTGAGAGCACTCGGCGTACCGAGCGTGATCGGAGACGTCTTGCAGAGTCTTGCGATCGCGCGCAGCCATGCCGGCGACGTGGCCGGATCCCGAGCGCTCTTTGCCGAGGCGCTAGCACTGTTCCGCTCGGTCGGCGCCGAGCGCGTCTGCGCGCACATTGCGGGCAACCTCGCCGAAGCGGAGTTTCACGAGGGGAATGCCGAGGAGGCGTTGCGACTGGAAAACGAGGCGCTCGCGACGTATCGCGCGTTCAATCACAAGCTCGGCGCCGCGATCTCGCTGAGCAACATCGCCGCATATCTGATCGCGCTCGAACGCTTCGACGACGCGCGCGCTGTTGCCCGGGAAGGACTCGCAGCCGCGCGCGACGTGCAATGGGAGGCGGGTGTGACGTGGGGCCTGCAGCACCTCGCGGCGACGGCCGCGCTCCGCGGAGATCCGGCGCCCGGCGCGCGTCTCTTGGGCTACGTTGATGCGCGGCTGGAGGCAATCGAAGCGCTACGCCAACACACCGAACAACAAGAGCGCGACGCGATGCTCCCGGCACTGCGCGACGCGCTCGGCGACGATCAGCTCGCGCAGCTCATGAAAGAAGGCGCCGCGTGGAGCGAAGATCGAGCCGTCGCGGAAGCCCTCACGTAGGATTGACTACAGGCTTATTGCCGCACCATACGGTTCGAACTCTTGCTGGGTGGTAGCGGCTTGCGGAAGGCCGCCGGCGGGCATACCCCAGACGAACGTCGCGTTGGAGCTGCTGTCACAAGTTTGCAAATCGGAGCCGTACAGATGGCGCCTCCAGATAACGCCTTGCATCATATTGCACAGCGGTTGCCCGGCATTGTCGAGAAGATTGATGTTCGCGGTTATCTTTGCCTTTGATCCGTGCAGCTCAAGGTGATGCAGGCACGACTGCTGTCCCGAATGCGGCTTGCAGTTCTGATCGCCGACGTAAAGAGTTCCTGGGGCGGTGGATTGCACCATACCGGACCAAACGATGATGCCGCCGCCGACATCAATGTCGTTTCCATTGGAGGCGCCCTTTGGGAGCTCGCCAAGGAAGAACGAATAGTTCAGATCTTCGCCGTCGAAAAATAGATTGCCGCGGCTGTCATAACCCACGAAGTACGCCAGTCGCAGCCCGGGAGCCGAGACTTGCCGTGGAGTGCCGGAGCCGCCGGGATAAATAAGGACGTTACCGCTGCAGCACGCGAAGTTGATGTTGGTCACGGCGACATCTCCGGTCGTCGGATCCCAGGCGCAGCCCTGTGCCGGGTAGCCGTACGGATCCAGCAGCGTTTTTATCGTCGATCCGTCGTGGTTGAGTTCGTAGGTCACCTGAGGAACACTGCGAGGATTATCGGCGGTCACCCAAACGTGCCCGTGATTGTCGGAGCACTCTCCTTTTGGCTGGCCGACGTTGGAGTTGGTCGCGATCGGCGCGAGGCCGGGCAGCGAGTAGACCAATATCCGTCCCGCTACGCCAAGCGTCCCGTAGTCGGAGACGAAGAGCCGGGCGCCGCGAGCTTGTGCGTTGTCGACGTTCGAGGTCGCGATCGCCGGAGCGGCGTTCGCTAAAGGCCCCGGGGCGTTCGACATACCGCAACCCGCCGCTACGGTGGCGGCCATCAGCGTGCAGAGAGAATTGACTCTAACGTTCATGACTCGGCTCCTCGCAGACCTTAGGCCGCCCAGCGTAGCCAATGTCCATGAGGAAAGTATGAAGCCCGTGCGCCGCGCGGTTACTTAGTAGGGCGCCGGCGGCGACGCCGCCTCGCCCGATGGGTCCTGGAGGCCGCTCGAAATGGTAGTGACCGAGGCGCCGGTTTGATAATCGAAGACCTGAGCGTCGAACTGGCCGCTCACGTAGAGATATGTCTCGGTTTTGTCCAAGCAGAAATAAACCGGCTTACCCGCCGTTGCAATGGTACGACTGGGCATCGTTGCGCCAGGGGGAAAGATATCGATGACGTTGTCGTTGCGGTCGCCGATGATGATATCGTTTGCTTTGTCCAACTTGAGCTCGCCGGCGAACGGCACGGTAAACCCGAGATCGGTTCCCGTTGAGGACCCCGGCGGGAACTTTTCGACGTGGCTCACGCCGTCGATGTTGCTCAGGTAGCTGACATAGAGGTTGTTGTGGTTGTCGGTGGCCACGCCGTACGCGCCGCCGCTAATGGTCAACGTCTTGCTGGGCGACGTCGCGCCGGCGGCATACTCCGCGACCTGATATAAGGCGGGCTCGGCGACGTAGAGCGTTCCATCGTGACCGACGAAAATGTCGTACGGTGCGGCCGACGTCGGCACCGTAAGCACGGGGCTCCCACCGCCATGCGCATACTCCGTTACATTGCTGGTGCTATAGTTCGCGACGTATAACGTGCCCTTAGTGTCGACGTAAATGGCTTCGGGGTTGCTGACGCTCGTCTTGACCTTTCTGCACGGCGCGGGAGTGTTGACGCCTTGCGGGTAGACCTCGACGTCGCTCTTCCCGTAGTCCGCCACGTAGATCTTCGACGTCGGACACGTGTCCGGAGCGACCGAAGTGGGCGCCATCGCTCCCGGCGGCGCGCCGGGGCCAGCCCCGCTGCACGCCGCTAGTAAAGAAATTGAGATTACGCAGGCACTAGTGCAGCCGATACGTCGCATGGATCCTCCTGGCGCTGCGCGCCAATAGCAAACTCGCTAGCGCTCCGAAAAAGCTGGCCACCTGAAGCGCTACGTCAGCCAAAGGGCGCATGAATCCTGCCCGCACGCTGAAACACCAGACTTACACGGGGGCTAGATCCGTTATGCATCTTCTGTTTTTCGCCTCGCTTTTGGCCGTCTCGATGATCCCGGGCCTGTATCACGATCAGGACAATCGTTCGGTTTACGCGGCGCTGGAGGTTGAAGACGCGCCGGTCGTTAGCTGGATTGACCCCGGAAACCAGCACGACGGCGTGCTGCCCTCGCTTCCCACGACGTGGCGGCTGCGGCGACAGGTTTACGAGAAGCGCATGCTCGTCGAAGCGCCGCAAGGCCGTCTCGGCCTCTCCCTCTACTACGCCGATCGCGAGCGTCGAGCGACCGTGATCCTCATTCACGGCAACGACAACGAAACACGCGACATGGGCTTTCTGATTCCGATGTTCGCGCTCAACGGCGTCAACGTCGTCGCCTACGATCAGCGAGGAACGGGCGACTCCACCGGATCTTGGCAAGATAACGGGCCGGAGCAGCGTGCCTCCGACGTGAGCGCCGTTTACGACGCGCTGCAGCGCGAGCAGCTCGTGGACGGCAAGCGTATCGGCCTATGGGCGTTTAGCAACGGCGGCTGGACGGCCCCGATCGTATCGCTGCAACGGCCGATCGCATTCATGATGCTTGTAGGAGCCCCGGCATCGAGCA
>JAFAXS010000159.1 GCA_019240755.1 Vulcanimicrobiota bacterium | reverse complement strand
GACGGCCGCTGTGCATCGCAGGCTTCGCCATCGGCGTCGTGGCGTTCGGCCTGCTGCTGTTGAACGATCGCAACCTCGTGATCGTCAGTTTCGTAGCGTACGCCGTGGGTATCGGCGCGGCGGCCGGACTCGAGCTCACCTATCCCGTCGAGCTGTTTCCGACGCCGATTCGCGCGAGCGCCACCGGTTTCGCGGCTGCGATCAGCCGCATCGGCGCGGCCCTCGGTACGTTTGCGCTTCCACTCGTCTTGGCTATGTACGGCCCGCGCAGCGTCGTGCTGGGTTCGCTGGCGTTGTGCGCCATCGGTTGTTTCGTCGCGCTGCGCTGGGCTCCGGAGACCAAAGCGCGACCGATTACTTAGACGTCGCGCGTTACGGACTCATCTCGAGCGCGACGCCGCCGCTCTTGTGCCCGGTCTCCACGTAGAGATGCGCTTGCGCGATACGTTCAAGGGGATACGTTCTGTCCAGGACGGGTCGAACGGCACCGTCTTCGATGAGTTCGCGAATGGTATCGAGGCGCCGCGCCGGTATCCTTACGCCACGATCCACAGATAGCGACGTGCCGCCTCGGGCCAGAGCGGTCAGGCATGCCCGTTTTAGAGCGGAAGCCTTCGACCTACCGACGGCATCGAAGACCACATTGTACGTCTCTTGGGACGGGCAGCTCTCTTCGATAGTGTAGTCCAGGACTCGGTCGGCGCCCAGGGAGCGCACGAGCTCGAGGTGGTGAGGACCGGCGACGGCCGTTACCTCGGCGCCAAAGCGTTTTGCAAGTTGCACTGCAAAGATTCCGACTCCACTCGAGGCTCCATAGACCAGCACCTTTTGGCCCGGCTGGATACGTGCCGTTTCGAGGAAATGGAGCGCGAGCATCGCTCGCGACGGCACGGTTGCGGCTTCGCTGTAGCTGATGTTGGCGGGCTTTCGCGCGATGACGCAGTCTGATGGCACGAAGCGACCACCGTCACGCAGGCACGCGTACTCGGCATAGGCGCCGAAGCGCCGTCCCGTGAAAGCGAAGATGGAATCCCCCGGCTGCCACTGCGTGACTTGTGCGCCGACTGCTTCGACATCGCCGGATAGCTCGATACCAAGGACCGGACTGCGCGGACCCCGGAGGCCGACGAACACTCTAAACGGGATCCACATCAAAGGCTTGACCTTTCCGCTGCGAATAACGCAATCGGAGATCGATACGCCGGCTGCGCGGACCCGCACGAGCACCTCGTCGGGCCGCACCTCCGGCACGGCAACCTCTTCGAGCCCCAAGACGGACGGATCACCGTATCTTGGGCAGCAGATTGCCCTCATCTGAGCGGTACTACGCCGTACTGCGCGCTTCGGTTTCGAGCAACATTCGGATAGCGCCGCGCAGACCGGCGGCATAGACTGAGAGCGCATGAATGACACGCGCGAGACGTTGATGTTTGCCGCCGAACGAGCCATCGAGTTTCTCGAAGGCCTCGATCGCCGCCCAGTGGGTGCGATCGCCGATGGAGACGAGTTGCGCGCACGCTTCGAACAGCGGCTGCCCGATGCCGGAGCCGGCGCCCGGCGCGCCGTCGAGCGACTCGTCGCAGCCGTTGACGGCGGCCTGCTGGGAATGCCGAGCGGCAGATTTTTCGCATGGGTCATCGGCGGCGCACTTCCGTCGGCGCTCGCGGCCGATTGGCTCACCTCCGCGTGGGGACAGAACGCGGCGATGTTCGCCAGCAGCCCGGCCGCCTCGATTGCGGAAGACGTCGCCGGAGCCTGGCTCAAAGAACTGCTGCTTCTTCCTTCGACAGCGAGCTTTGCATTCGTCACCGGCTGCCAAATGGCGCACGTCACGTGCTTGGCGGCGGCGCGCAACGCGCTGCTGCGCGCACGCGGCTGGGACGTCGAAACGCGCGGCCTGAGCGGCGCGCCGCACGTAGCGATCGTCTCGAGCGATCGCAGACATGCCTCGCTGGAAAAGGCCGTGCGGCTCTTGGGGTTCGGCACCGACAGCGTGCATTACGTCGAGCCGACCGAACGCGAAGTGCTGGCGCCCGAAGCGCTCGACGCCGCGCTGCGAGGCATCGACGGCCCGGCGATCGTCGCGTTGCAGGCCGGTGACATCAACACCGGCGCGTTCGACGACTTTCGCACGGTGGTTCCGATCGCTAAGAAGTACGGCGCCTGGGTGCACGTCGACGGCGCGTTCGGTCTGTGGGCGGCCGCGAGCCCGCGGCATCGTCACCTCGTTGACGGCATCGAGCTTGCCGACTCGTGGGCGACCGACGGGCATAAGTACCTCAGTGTTCCGTTCGATTGCGGCTACGCATTCGTGCGCGACGCGGCCGCCCACCGCGCCGCCATGTCGGTGAGCGCCCCCTACATCGCGGCCGACGCCTCGCGGCGGGACGAGATCGATTGGAATCCGGAGTGGTCGCGCCGCGCGCGCGGCTTCGCGACCTACGCCGCGCTGGTGGAGCTCGGCCGCGCCGGCGTTGCCGACCTGGTCGTGCGCACGTGCCGCTATGCGAACGAGATCGTGACGGCGCTGGGCGCGTTGCCGGAGACCGAGGTGTTGTGGCAACCGATTCTCAATCAAGGGCTCGTGCGATTCGTTGACGACCGGCGCACGGAGGCGACGATCGAGCGCGTCGTCGCGAGCGGCGAGGCGTTCTTTGCGCCGACGACCTGGCGCGGCATGCGCGCGATGCGCGTGAGCGTGCTGAACTGGCGTACGACTCAAGCGGACGTGCGGCGCGCCGTCGCTGCGGTCGCGGCGGCGCTCGAGCGCGAAGCAGTGGAGGTTCGCGCGTGAAGGTGCTGGTTCTCGGCGGTACGCGCTTCTTGGGCCGCCACATCGTCGAGGCGGTGGCCGCAGGCGGCCACGAAGTGGTGGCCTTTCATCGCGGAGAGACGCGGTGCGAGCTTCCCGACGGCGTGGAAGAACGCTTCGGCGACCGCAATAGCGACCTGAGCGCCGTTCAGGAAGAAACGTGGGACGCGACCGTAGACGTTGCCGCGTACGAGCCCGATCAGGTGCGCCGGGCGCTCGAGCTGCGGACCGCGCGTTATCTCTTCATCTCGACGGTCAACGTGTACGAAGATCTGTCGAAGCCCGGCATCAGCGAGGAGTGGCCGACGATCGAATCGTTCGACCCGTCCGAGGAGTCGTTGATTTACGGCGGCAAGAAAGCGGCGTGCGAACGACTCGTGCTCGAGCGTTTTCCGGAAAGCTCTATCATTTTGCGACCCGGGCTCATCGTCGGACGATGGGACCCCACCGGACGGTTCACCTACTGGTGCGAACGGATGCTACGCGGCGGCCCGTATCTCGCACCCAAACCGCAGGCGCGGCCGGTGCAGCTCGTTGACGCGGCCGACGTCGCGCGTTTCGCGGAGCGCGCGCTAACGCACGACCTTTTCGGAATCTACAACGTCGTCGGGCCGCGCGATACGACAAGCTTCGCAGAGGTGCTCGAAACGTGCGCGCGCGCCGCTGCCGAGCGGCACGCACCGCCGGCGCAGGCCGTCTGGGTGGACGGCGAGTTTCTCGCCCATAACGGAGTGCAAGAGTGGATCGAGATGCCGTTATGGCTCGCCGATCCGAAGTACGCCGGCATCCTGCAGGTGAGCAACGCGCCGGCGATTCGAGCCGGTTTCGAATTCCGTCCGCTCGGCGAGACCGTGCGCGCGATTTTCGACTGGACGGCAGCGGCACCGGAGCACGCCGTGGCCGGGCTGAGCGAAGATCGCGCAGCTGAGTTGCTCGCCAAGCTGCACGACGCCGGCGGAGCATGCACACAGCCCACGCGGTGATCGCGGCGATCGCGGTCGCCGCTTCGTCGCTGACACAGATTCTTGACGCGACGTTTGCGCGCTTGCAATCCTATCCGGTGCCGCCCTACGCGATTTGGACGGCGACCTGGCACATCACGCAGACGCCGATGGGTTACAACACGGGGACGACGTCGGGGGTCGAGGTGCATCGGTACGCCGTGCGGCTCGCCGACGGAATGGAGAACGTGAGCGATCCGTCACCCAACGGAAAACTGCCGCCCGCACTGATTCTGCCGGAGTTCCTGGGACCGTTCGCATGGACTTTAGTCACGTCTGTGCGCGTGCCGGCGCCGGACAACGGCGCGTCGATGCTACCCGACGTTGAGGGGTTGAAGACCATCGCGCGGGTGACGGCATTCGCGCAGCCGGCCTACGTTTTGGCGAAGTCGCCTCCGCCCATCGAGAACGTGGGAGGCCACCCGAGTTATCACCTGGAGCTGCGGCCGCTCGGCGATCCGCGCAAACACAATCTGCGCGACCTGTGGATCGACGTTTCGACCTACGACCTTTGGAAAGCGCACTTCGTCGGAACGTACACGCCCGGGCCCGGCGCGCCGGTCAGCCCGACCGATGCGACCGTTTACTTCCGGCAGGTAGTCGGATGCTGGGTCGTGACGCGCGCGCTGTGGACCTACGACGATCCACCCGACCACTTCGACTTCGACGTTACGAACAACGAGATCGGCGTGCTTCGGACGCTGCCCGACTGGCTATTCGATGCGCGCGAGTACCGCAAACATCAAGACGCCGGCGAACCAGACTACATCGGCGCGGTGCTGGAGCGCATGCGGAACGGCGCTAAGCCGTGACGGGGAGGAGCTCGGTATCCGTGATATCCACGTGGCGCGTTTCGGCGATGAGGTAGATTGAAACCAACGAAATCGCCGCCATCGCGGTGAGGTAAAGCGCGAGCACCCACGAGCCGCCGCCGGATGCTTTGAGCAGCAGCGTTGCGACGAGCGGCGCCAGGCCGCCCGCGAAAATAGCGGCGCCCTG
>JAFAXS010000096.1 GCA_019240755.1 Vulcanimicrobiota bacterium | reverse complement strand
ACCGAATGCGGCCACGAAGATTACGAGCGTCACCCATGACGACCCCAGGTACATCACGCCGCGCCGGTCGGTGGGCCGCACGGCGGTGTGCCGCCCGCGTAATACGCCGAACGGAATCCCGATGATGCCGCCGGCGATCAAGCCAACGGCGATCTCCAGCGGCGGCGCGGGATTGAGCATTTGGTTCGCGTAGATCGCCCATGCCGTCAACAAACACAGCGCGATGGGCGCAATCCACATCCGCGTCACGCTGATGCGCTGCGGTCGAATCAAGCGAATTGCCAGAATCGCGACCACGACGGCCAGTGGGATCAGTTGCACCCACGGGCCGCCGCTCACGTTCGACTGCGTTATTTGATTTCGGCCTTGGCGCCCGCGTCTTCGAGCTTCTTCTTCACTTGCTCGGCTTCGTCTTTAGTCACGCCTTCCTTCACCGGCTTGGGCGCACTTTCGACGAACGATTTCGCCTCGGTGAGGCCGAGACTCGTCAGCTCGCGAACCGCCTTGATCACCTTGATCTTCTCCGGTCCGATTTCCGACAGGATGACGTCGAACTCGGTCTTTTCCGCTTCCGGCGCGGCAGCGGCGCCGCCCGGCGCGGCGGCCATCATCGCCACCGGCGCGGCGGCGGAGACGCCGTACTTCTCTTCGAGTTGCTTCACGAGGTCGGCCAGTTCCAATACGGTGAGTTTATCGATTTGTTCGATCACTTCGGCAATCGCCATGACGTTTCGTTTCCTTTACTATAACGTTCGAGAGTTAAGCGGCGGCAGCGCCGGATTTTTGTTCGCGGATGCGCTCGAGCACGCGCACCAAAGCATTCTGGTTGCCCGAGAGTACCGTCACCAGCCCGCGAAGCGGATTGGCGATCGTCCCCACGAGCGACGCGATCAGCTCGATGCGCGGCGGCAGCTTGGCGAGCGCCTCAACCTGCGCGGCGTTCACCACGCGACCGTCAATGTACGCCGCCTTCACCGCGACGCGCTTGACCGTATCGCTGAAGGTCTTGAGCGCCTTCGCCGGCGCCACCGGATCTTCACCGGCAAACACGATGCCCGTCGGCCCGGCCAGAAACGACTCGAGTTCCTTGGCCAGATCGCCTGCCGCGATGCGAAACAGCGTGTTCTTCACCACGGAGTACGTGTCGCCGGCCTTGCGTAGCTCGCCGCGCAGCCGCGTGATCTCGCTGACGGTCAATCCCGCGTAATCGGTCAGAAAGAGGTTCTTCGCCGCGGCGACCCGCTGGCTGAGCTCGGCGACGGCCGATTCTTTACGTGCGGTTGGCATACGTTCGCGCTTTCACTTAAATCACGGTGCAAACAAAAAACAGCGCCCCATTGCGAGGACGCCGCCGTAAACCCGCATCGCCTCGCGATGCCGAATCGCCGTTGCGCATCCTCGGTGGCGGATTAAGCCCTTTTCGGGCAGCCACGGTCTTTGGAGCCGTCGGTTAGCCTACCACAGCGATGGCGGGGAACGCAAGGATTTCAGCGAGAAGCCGCCCGCCATGTCGAACGCGCAAACTTGCACTCGGGAAGCCTTTTTGCAGCGCGCCGGACTCGGCCTTGCCGCGACGGCTCTGGGCGCCGGCCCGGCGAATGCCCCGCCTATGGCACCCACCAGCGCCGCCGAGGCCCTCAAGTGGCTTAAAGAAGGCAATGCGCGTTTCGTCAGCGGCAACCAACACTTCGAACCCCAAAATGCACGCGTGCTCGAGCTTGCCGAGGGTCAAAGTCCCTATGCCATCGTCCTCGGTTGCTCCGATTCGCGCGTGCCGGTCGAGACGATCTTCGACGAAGATCCCGGCCACATTTTCGTCGTCCGTGTCGCCGGGAACTTTTTGAACGCCGACAACCTCGGCTCGATCGAATACGGCGTCGCCGTGCTGAAATCGAAGTTGATTCTCGTGCTGGGGCACTCGAAATGCGGCGCCGTAGCCGCCGCGGTTAGCTACGTAAAAGAAGGCACGACGCAGCCGGGCCACATCCAAAACCTCGTCACCGCGATACAACCCGCCGCAAAAGCTGCGCGCGACATGTCCGGTGATTGGCTCAGCAACGCCGTTAACGAAAACATGCGCCGCAACGTGCATGCGATGACCGCCGACTCGAAGATAATCGCCGACGCCGTCGAGGCGCACCGCGTCGAAGTCATCGGCGGCATCTACGACATCCACACCGGCCTCGTCCACTTTTACTAAGGTAGAATGCCATACTGAAACGCCTCATCGCCTTCACGTGCGAGCGGATGTCGCTCGCCGTCGTCGCGATCGGCACCGTTATCATGGTGCTTGTCTTCGTCGTCGTGGAAAACAACTCGTGGCATATCGGCTACTACCCGATCGTCTTTCCCGAAAATAGCAATCAAATCCAAGTCGTGGGCGGCGCGCAGCATACCGGGGGCCTGCAGACGGGCGACCGCATCAATCTGCAGGCGCTCACGCCGCAGCAACGCTTTTCCTTGGTCGGAGGCTCGCCGTCGCAGAGCCAGATCACGGTCCAAGCCTTCCGCGATGGTCGCCCATTCCAGGCCACGCTCACCGCGAGCTCCGTAGACAAGTCGTCGCGCGCGCAGATCACTCGCGACGTCGGCATTCCCTTGAGCTTCTTCTTCTCGCTCGCGTTGGCAAGCACGTTATTTATCGTGCGGCCGCGGCCCATCACGCTCGCCTTCTACCTGTACACGATGCTGATGCTGATTAAGACGAATCAGACGCCGCTCGATCTGGCGCCGTGGCCGATCAACGTCGCATCGGATCTGGCGATCCAAGTGGTCTACCCGCTGGCCCAGCTGATGATCTTGATCTTCGCGCATCGGCTCTATGGCCGGCCCAGCCGCGCGTGGCCGTGGTTTTTCGGCACGGCGCTCGGGCTCTCGCTCCTCGGCTTCATCATCTGGGTTGACCCAACGGTCTGGATCGCGTACCAGCGCTTCGGTTTCCCGGGCCCGATGCAAGCGCTGATGAGCCTCGTGGATATCGCGTTGCTCACTGTGGTGCTCGCCGCGCTCGCCTACATCGCGTCGGGTGCGACGCTGCTCGACCGTCATCGCGTCACGTGGGTGATCGCCGGCATCTCGCTCGCGCCGATTCTCGACCTCACGTGGGCGGTCACCAATCTGCTGTATACGCTGATCGGCAGTACGTCCGTGGCTCTGCTGTGGCTCGAGCACTGGACCGACGCGCTCGGACCGTGGTTCGGCCTGATCGGATCAGTCTTCGTCGTCTACGGCTTCCTCTCGGAGCGCGTGATCGATTTCCGCTTCGTGATCGGGCGCGCCGCTGTTTACGGCTCGATCACCGCCGTACTGCTCCTATTGTTCGGAATTCTGGAATGGTGGGCGGAACAGGTCTTCGAGAGCACGCGCCCTGCCATCTACTTGAGCCTCTTTGCCGCGCTCTTCATCGGCTTTTCGCTGAACGCGATTCACGGTCGCGTCGAAGATTTTCTCAACTCCTTCTTCTTTCGGGAACAGCGGCGCGCCGAAGAAGCGCTTCGCCGGGCATCGCGCGCCCTCGCCAACACCTCGTCGGAAAAGACGATCGTGGAATTCCTCGTTCAGGAGCCGGTGCGCGTGCTCGGGCTTGGCTCCGCGGCACTGTTTCTCGCGAAAAGCCAGGGCGAACCGTTCGTCCGCACCGCCGATCGCGGCTGGAACAATCGCGAGGCCGAGTCGATCGACGCGGAAGATCCTTTGATCGTCGAGCTGCGCGCCGAGCTCGGTACGATCGTGCTCGACGATCAGCTGCGCCCGGATTCCATCTTGCCGAGCGGCACGAAGGCGCCGTCGCTGGTCGTCCCCTTGATCATGCGCGGGAACGTCTTCGGCTTCGTCTTCTACGGTGCGCGCAGCACCGGATTGCCGCTGACCGCGGACGAGCGAAATCTCATCGAATCGATTGCGCGGAGCGGCGCCGCGGCCTTCGATCACATTGATGCCGATAAATCGCGCGCCCGCATCGCGGAGCTGGAATCGCAACTCCGCTCCCTCGGCGCCCATCTGTCATCCTGAGCCTGTCGAAGCGCGACGCTGCCCTCTACGGCCCCGTTTCGATGTGGAACAGATACACGCCGGCCACAGGCTTGCACCCCTTCATGGCCGCGGAATATGTCGATGCCATTGCCGCCATGACCGTCGCGTGATCGACCGCAGTGTTCCCGCTTAATTTCACGAGTTTCACGCCGGTCGGGCGTCCGTCGGGACCGACCGAAACGAGTGCTGCCGCAGAAAGCCCGGGACGGTACGCCGCCTTCGGAATATCGGGCGGCACGGCGTTGCGCACCTTGACGTCGGCGTAGCCGTGCGGGAACGTGCACGAGGCGCTTGCAGCGACTGTCGTTGCTCCCGATAGCGCGACGCGCTCCGCCGCGATTCCCTGCGCGCCCGCGAAGACGAGCCCTAGACCGGCGAACGCCGCAAGGCTGATGCCGAGAACGAAATAGTTAACCTTCACTTCTCTTGCCCTTCCGTCGAGCAGTCGCGCGATGCGGCCGACGACCATGCGCCCCGATCCCATCGCGCTCGGTGTGAGTAGGGGTGCGTGATGCCGTCCCGCGGACTCCGCCAGCCGCAAGAGACAGCGCGCGTATTCATCGGCATCGCGCGTCGCGCCCACGGCCCAGTCGTCGCACGCCGCCTCGCGTTCTTTCACCATTTGTCGTCCAATCACGTAGACCCACGGATTGAAGAACAAGAGCGCCTCGATCAGCCGCTGGACGAGATTGCCGAGAATATCGAAACGGCGAATGTGCGCGCGTTCGTGCAAGATGATGCTGCGCAGGCTCGCCGCCGTCAACGTCTCAGCGTACGGCCGCGGGATCACGACCGCCGGCCGCAACACTCCCGCAGCAATCGGAATCGAGACGTCGTCCGACAGCAGCACGCGTTCGCCGAGGTGCCGCGCCGGCTGAGCGTTCCGGACGATCCGTGCGATCTTGGCGTAGCTCAACGCCAGACGCAGCAAGCAGACGGCGACGCCGGCAAGCCACACTATCGCCAACCACGAACCGCCGGCGGCCACGGTCTGCGCGGATGCATTCGATACGACCGACGCGCCGTGCACCAGCACGGGCGGCAGCGTGGGAATGGCCGCGTATGGCTGCCACACGAAAACGATCGGCAGCACCGCAACAGCGACGAGCGAACTCAGCCAGACCGCGTACCGCGTCGCCGCCTGGCGCTGCGGCAAGCACCATGCAACGAGCGCCGCCACCGCGGTCACGAACGCGCCCTGCCATAGTCCGTTGAGCAAAATTCTATCGATCATCCGCTGCCCTCCGCCGGCGGCTCAGCATGCGCCGAATCGTCGCAAGCTCGTCGTCACTCAACTTTGAGTCGTCCAATAGCGATACCGCGAGTGCACCCGGCGACCGTCCAAAGAATCGGTCCACCAGATGCCGCACCGCGGACCTGGCCGCGTCGTCACGCGGCACGACCGGGAAATAGACGTATGCCCTGCCGTCCTCGTCGTGGGCGAGGTAGCCCTTCTGCTCCAGCGTTCGCAGCGTGGTGAGCACGGTGCTGTAGGCAAGCGGCGGCGGCCCGAGCCGCTCGACCACCTCCGCGACCGTTACGCGCCCTTGCCGCCACAACACTTCCATCAGGCGCAGCTCGTGATCGGTCAACACGAGCGCCTTCTTCCGCGACACTTTACCTCCGCGCCATTACAAATGTAATAGCACCATACCACCACGTCGGCTTCGCGTCAACTAGATTCCTAATAGTTA
>JAFAXS010000021.1 GCA_019240755.1 Vulcanimicrobiota bacterium | reverse complement strand
CCGCCGATCACCACCGTAAACTTCGGCACCTCAGCGCATGCGACGGCGGTGACGAGCTTGGCGCCGTCCTTCGCGATGCCGCGATTCTCGTATTCCCTGCCCACCATGAAGCCGGTGATGTTCTGCAAGAAGAGCAGCGGCGTGCCGCGCTGTGCGCAGAGCTCGATGAAGTGCGCGCCCTTGAGCGCGCTCTCGCTAAAGAGAATTCCATTGTTGGCGAGGATGCCGATCGGGTGGCCCTCGATGTGGGCGAAGCCGCAGACGAGCGTCGTACCGTAGCGCGATTTGAACTCGTGGAACTCCGACGCATCGACCAAGCGCGCGACAACCTCGCGCACGTCGTAGCCCACGCGGCTATCGGCCGGAATGGCGCCGTAGATGTCGCGCGGTTCGTATTTCGGGGGTTGGGGCTCGATTCGGTCCCACTGCCGCGGCAGCTCCAGGTGTAGGTTGCGCACGATCTCGCGAACCATGGCCAGCGCCTGCGCGTCGTCGACGGCGAAGTGATCGGCGACGCCCGAGACGCGGGTGTGCACGTCGGCGCCGCCGAGATCCTCGGCGCTCACCTCTTCGCCCGTCGCCGCCTTCACGAGCGGTGGCCCGCCGAGAAAGATCGTCCCCTGTCCTTTGACGATCACGGTTTCGTCGCTCATCGCGGGAACGTAGGCTCCGCCGGCGGTGCACGAGCCCATTACCGCGGCGATCTGCGCGATGCGTTTGCTCGACATGCGCGCCTGATTGTAAAATATGCGGCCGAAGTGGTCGCGATCCGGAAAGACGTCGGCCTGCAGCGGCAAGAACGCGCCGCCCGAATCCACGAGATAGATGCACGGCAGGTGATTCTGCTCGGCGATCTCCTGCGCGCGCAGGTGTTTCTTCACGGTCATCGGGTAGTAGGTGCCGCCCTTGACCGTCGCGTCGTTCGCGACGATTACGCAGTGCTGACCCTCCACGATGCCGATCCCGGTCAGGATTCCCGCCGCCGGTGAGTCGTTGCGATACATCTCGCCGGCGGCGAGCGGTGAGAGTTCGAGGAAACCGGAGGCCGGATCGATCAAGCGCTCGATGCGTTCGCGGGCCGTCAGCTTGTTGCGCCGGCGGTGCTTCTCTACGGCTTCCTTTCCGCCGCCGGCGCGAACGGCAATCAGCCGTTCGCGCAGCTCTCCGACCAAACGCTCCATTCGCTGAGAGTTAGCCGCGAAATCGCTCGAATGCCGATCGAGCCGCGACTCCAACACCGCCATCGCGCGGCCATTCGTCGCGACGCGCTTAGAGCCCGGTTAGACCCCGCTCGAGCTGCGAGGGGTGCAGCGCGGAGGCCGCGTAGCCTTTGATGCAAATGGCCGCGCAAACACACACGGACGTTGGCGGCATCCTCCGTCCCCAGGGTCACCTCGACGTCGCTACCGCGCTGGCGCCGTACGAAGCGGCGCTCGGCGAGCGCGCGGCAGCGCATCTGTTGCGCCGCGCCGGCTTCGGGGGCACTCCCGACGACGTGCGCCGCTTCGCCGCGATGACCGCGCGCGAAGCGGTTGCGCAGCTAATGAAGTTTCCGTCGGCGCAGTCGATCGCGCCGCCGCAAGCGCTCGCGGACTTCGAGCAGGGCTCCTACACGGGCAAGGCGCGCGGCCGCGAGGGACGGCGCACGGTCGTCGCGATGCAAGAGTGGTGGCTCGACCGCATGTTGAGCGGTCCGGCGCCGCTGCAGGAGAAGATGACCCTCTACTTCCACGGGCACTTCACCTCGCGCGCGACGCCGCGGTTTGCGTGGATCACGTACAATCAAAATGCGCTCTTCCGCCGGTATGCGCTCGGCAATCTTCGCGAGCTGACGCGCGAAGTCTCGAAAGATCCGGCGATGCTGCTCTACCTAAACGGCGCGCAGAACGTCGCGGCCCACCCGAACGAAAACTACGCGCGCGAGCTGATGGAGCTCTTCACGCTCGGCGTGGACGCATACGGCGAGCGTGACGTCCGAGAGTCGGCGCGCGCCTGGACGGGATGGCAGGTGAACCGGCGCGCAGGTACCTCAGCCTTCGATGCATCGCTGCACGACGACGGCCAGAAGACGTTCCTAGGGCGCACGGGCAACTTTACCGGCGACGATATCGTGAACCTCATCTTCGAGCAGCCGCAGTGCGCGCGGTTCTTCGCGGCCTCGCTGCTCAACTGGTTCGTCTACAACGATCCGGAGCCCGAGTTGGTCGAGCGCGTCGCTGCGCAGCTGCGCGCGCACGATTTCGAGCTGTCGCCCGTCGTGGCGACGATCCTGCGCAGCAACGTGTTCTACAGCGAACGCGCGTACCGCGCGCTGGTGAAGAGTCCCGTCGAGTTCGTCATCGGCACGTACAAGACGCTCGGGCTTTCGTCGGTGGACGCCGGCGCGTTACCCGCGCTCGTACAGATGGGCCAGCATCTATTCTACCCGCCGAGCGTCGCGGGATGGCCGGGCGGACAGAACTGGATCACAAGCGGCACGATGATTGCGCGACAAAACTTTCTCACGCAGCTGCTCGGCTCCCAGACGCTGGAGAACTCGTCGTGGCTGCGCGGACTGCCGCTCTCCGCCTCGGCTGCGGCGAATGACGTCGCGCAGCGAATTCTGCAGGGCGATGCGGCGCCCGCGACGCTCGCCCAGCTGAACGGCTATCTTGCCGGGGCCGGAACCGCCGCACTGGCCGCGCTCTCGACCGAAAACTACGATCAACGCATACGGGGTGCGGCGAACCTGGCCATGGCGTCACCGGCCTACCAATTGAATTAACATGAAAAGAAAAGATTTTTTGATTGCAACGGGTTCGGGCTTGGCGGTGGTCGCCAACACCGAGCACGTTTTTGCGCGCGCCTTGGCGCAGACGCCGCTGCCGGGGTTGCCCGGCAGTTCAGATCGTTGCTTAGTGCTGATCAATCTCTTTGGCGGCAACGATGGATTGAACTGCGTCGTGCCGCATGGCGACGCTAGGTATTACCAGCTCCGTCCGGGGCTGGCGATCGATCGCAACGACGTGTTGCCCATCGACGCGCACACCGGGTTCAACTCCGCGATGCGCACGCTCAAGTCGCTCTACGACAAGGGCGTCGTCGCCGTCGTTCAGGGCGTAGGCTACCCGAATCCCGACCATTCGCACTTTCGTTCCACGGAGATATGGCAGACGGCGGCCCCGGACCGTTACGAGCATACCGGCTGGCTCGGCCGCTACTTCGACGACTCGTCGCCGAACGTACCGAACCTCTTCCGGGGCGTCGCGATCTCGCGCGTGCTTCCCGAAGTGATGATCTCACAGCGGACCGACGTTCCCGCCGTTCCTGCCCTCGGGCAGTACGCGCTGGCCGCCGACCGCGATGCGGCGTCGCGGGATGCGTTCGCGCAGGGAAGCCGCGACCGGCGTCTCCCCTTCAGCTCGCCGTACCTGGCGCACGTCATGGAAGTCGAAGGCAACGCGCAGCGGAGCTCGGAGGAGCTGCCGAGACTCGTCGCCGGCTACAGGCCCAAGGCGTCGTATCCGGCGACCGTCATCGGACGAAGCTTGGCTTTAGCCGCGCAGATCATCGGCAGCAAGCTCGGCACGCGGGCGATTTACGTCGAGCACGGTTCGTTCGACACGCACGTCAACCAGAAGGTCGTGCAGACCCGCTTGCTCGGGCAGTTCTCGGATGCCATCGGCGCGTTCTATCAAGACCTCGCCGCACATGGCAACGACCGGCGCGTTCTCACGCTCACCTTCAGCGAGTTCGGACGGCGAATCGAAGAGAACGGCAGCCGCGGAACCGACCACGGCGAGGCGTCGCCGCTCTTTCTCATCGGAGGCGGCGTGAAGGGCGGCCTGTACGGCACGCTGCCCGACCTCGCGGCGACCAACATGGGGAACGTGCGCTACAGCGTGGACTTTCGCAGCGTCTACGCGACGGTGCTGGAACGCTGGCTCGGCCGTCCGTCGACGGCGGTACTCGGCGGCGCCTTTGCGAAGCTCCCCGTGCTTGTCTAGCAGCGTACTCTTTCTCGGCACCGGCGGCGCGCGCTTCGTCGTGGCGCGTCAGTTGCGCGCGTCGGGCGGAATGTGGATGCGGTTCGGCGCCACGCAAATTCACGTCGATCCCGGTCCCGGAGCGTTGGTGCGCGCGCTCTCGCACGTTCCGCCCTGCAATCCTCGGGAACTCGACGCGATCGTGCTTTCGCACAAGCATCTCGATCATTCCAGCGACGTCAACGTCATCATCGAGGCGATGACGTCGGGAGGCTTCCGGCGCCGAGGCGCGGTGCTCGCGCCGTCCGACGCGTTCGACTTCGAGCCGGTCGTGTTGCCCTACGCGCGGCAATTCGTGGAGCGCATCGAGTGCCTGCAGCCCAACAGCGGCCCGTACATGATCGGCGAGGTCGAGCTCACGACGTCATCGCAACACGTTCACGCCGTGCAGACCTACGGGCTGCACTTCGCGCACGCCGGTCTGCGCGTCGCGTATCTGCCGTGCGCGCGGTACAGCGACGACCTTGCCGCGGATTACGCCGCGCGCCGTCCCGACGTGCTGATACTCAACGTCTTGCGCCACCGCGATGAAGCGCTCGTCGATCACCTGACGTGGCCGTTGGCGTGCCGGGTCGTCGCCGAAGTGCGCCCGAAGGTCGCCGTGTTCGGGCACTTCGGCACCAAGATGCTCGAGGCGGATCCCCCGCGGCTCGCACAAGCGCTGGAAGACGAGCTCGGTGTGCGCGCGATCGCGGCCTACGATGGGCTGGAGTTAGATCTCGAGACGCTCGTCGCCGCAGCGGCGTAGTGCGCCGAGCGAAGCTTTAGATCGGCGGCTGCCGGCGCGGGCGCGGAGGTGGGCCCACGTAGCGGATCGGAAGCCGTGAGTTGCCGCTGAGCTGCTGTCGCACGTGCGGATGCTCGTTCATCGAGCCGCTGTAAAGATAGACGGAGCCGTGATGCGAGGTCGCAGTCACGACGGGTCCGCCGCCGTCCACCGTCGCCTGTTTCGTCGCAGGATTTCCGCGTACGTTCGCCTCGCGATGAAAGCTGGAGATCACCTTGCCCGAACCGCTGTGCGCGCCGATTTGCGCGCCGCCGCGCACACCGAGCGCGACGTTGCCGTGCTCCGATTCGAAGCGCGCCAATCCGGGTTGAAAGTGGCCGTTATCGTACACGATCGACCCATAGGAGCTGGTCGCCTGAATTTGATGCGACGTGCATCCTTGGAAGAGCATGTTTCCGGTGGCGGTGCGAATCCGCAGACGATCGAACGTGGAGTTCGTCGCGACCACTCGTCCGCGCAACGATTCGACGAAGCCCGTACCGCCGACGTTGTCGAGGCTGATTCCGGCGGAACGGCCGTGCGCCACGAAGATGCCGTGATAGCCGTTGATGCCGAGATGGCCGGCGCGCACATGCGCGAGCACCATCGCGGTGTTGCGCGGAATCGTGATCGTGACGTGACCGGCGCCGCGCGCGACGATCGCGTCGTGCGCGCCGCTCGGCAGCTCGGGCAATACGAACGACTCTGCCGGCAAGGTCACGGGGCCGTGCGCCGTCTCGACTTGCTGCGAGGATACTTGCAACTGGCGCGGGATGTTCGGGTCCACCTGCGCCGCGCTCACGTGTTGGATGTCGAGGGGCGTGTCGGAAGTGATCTGGACTTGGGGACGGTCCCACGTCTGAATATCGAGGGTACCGCGGCTCAAGTGCACGTTGAGGACCGGCGACGGGCCAACGTCAAAAGCGTCGTCGGCGCCGACGGGGGCCGCGAGGAGCAGGACGAGCGAGGCGAGGAGCGTTGCAGCCGTCCCGCGCCCGAAGCCTATGTGCACGACTCGATTGTATCGGGAAGGTCGCGCCGGCATCATGAAAGGTGGGTGAACGGCATCTTCATGAGGGGCACGGAAACGCGAAAAAGGGCCCCGCCGTTCGCCGCGCGGCGGACCGTTGCCTCGCCCCCGTGGACCCGCGCTATCGAGCGGACGATCGCCAGTCCGAGCCCGGTGCCCGGCACCGCGCGCGACCGCGCCTTGTCGGCCCTATAGAAGCGCTCGAAGACGTGCGGCTGCTCCTCTTCGGCGATTCCGGGGCCCGTGTCGGTGACCTCGATCCAGGCGGAGCGGGCGTCGTGCCCGACCGCCACGCCGATCTCGCCGTGCTCGCTGAACTTGATCGCGTTGTCGATCAAGTTTCCAACGAGCTGGCGCAGCAGGTGGGCATCGCCGTACACGGTCGGCGTGCCCTGATGGGTGAAGCGTATCGTCAGGCCTTTCTCGCCGACGCGCACGGTCGCGTTCTGCGTCACCTCGTACACGATCTGCGCCAGCGACAGCGGCTCTTTCGGAATGTCGTCGCCGCGATCGGCCTTGGCGAGCGTCAGCATGCCGTTGACCATCGCCGCGAGATCGGCGCTCTCGCGCGCGATCGTCTCGAGGCTCTCGGTGCGGATTGCGGGGTCGCGATCCCCCCAGCGCAAGAGCATCTGCGCGTTGGCATTGATCGACGTCAACGGCGTCTTGAGCTCGTGCGAGGCATCCGAAATGAACTGCCGTTCGCGGGCGAAGGCCTCGCCCAGGCGCCCCAACAGATCGCTAAAGCTTTGCGCGAGCCTTCCGACTTCGTCGCCGCGGCGGCGCCAGGGGCTGCCGTCAAGACTCCCCGCGCCGGCGGAGAGTGCTAATCGATCAGAACTGACCTCGCGCATCTCGCGCGAGAGCTCGTTGATCGGCGTCGTCGCTTGCGACGCCAGGACGATCGAGAAGATGACGACGGCCACGACTGCCGCGGCGAGGACGATGCCGATGGCTTCGCGTGCGCGTGCAAAAGTGCGCTGCAGCGCGTCGAGCGGCTCGGCGACATGGATGATCGCGGCATTGGAGCCCTCCTGCAAGTACCGGTCTTCCACCAGGAATGGCCGGTTGCCCAAGCTCAGATTCCGAAACGCGACGTCGCGCGCGGCCGACAGCTTCGGGTTGGGCGGGATGCGCGTCGCACCCAAATTGGCCGTCTTCGCCAACGGATAGCCCTCGCGGGAATCGACCTGAACGAAACTATTGGACGAGTTCCACGTTGCGAGATTGCTGCTATTGAAGAGAAACTGCGGCGCTCCGAGTGAGGAATCTTCCAGCGAGAACGGCGTGGTCGACTGTTCGGCAAACTGCACGATCGCGCGCATCGTCGCGTTCACGCTGGTCACGGCCTGATCGTAGAGAATCTGCTGAAAACGCCAGACGATGATTCCGCTCATCGCCGTCATCGCGATGATGAGCAGTAGCGAGTATCCGATCGCGATCCGCCACTTCAGCGACATAAGGGCGCAGGCGTCAGTCTTTGATCGTGTAGCCGACTCCCCGGACCGTCGTGATCAGCTTGTCGTCGAAACCGTCGTCGATCTTTCCGCGCAGGTAGCGGATGTAAACGTCGATCAGGTTCGAATCGCCGAGAAAATCGCTGCCCCAGACGCCGTTGAACAGCTCGTCGCGGGTGTGTACTTTGTTGCGATGCAAGAGCAGGTATTCGAGCAAGGCATATTCCTTAGCGGTGAGCGCGATCGACTTGTCACCGCGGTATACCTCGTGGCGATCGCGGTCCATCACCACGTCGCGATATTGGATGACGTTGCCCTGCGGCGCGCGTTCCCGCAGCCGCGCGCGGACGCGGGCCAGGAGCTCTTCGGTGGCAAACGGCTTGGTGACGTAGTCGTCGGCGCCAACGTCGAGTCCCGTGACGCGATCGGGAACGCGATCGCGTGCGGTGAGCATGATGATAGGAACCTTGCTCTTGGCGCGAATCCGCTTGCAGACCTCGATGCCGTCCATGCGCGGCAGCATAAGGTCGAGAATCACGAGGTCGGGTTCTTTGAGCGCCTTCTCGAGGCCCGAGAGTCCGTCGCGCGCGACGTCAACGTCGTAGCGCTCGTGCTCGAGCTCTAATTGAAGGACTCGGCTGATCGCCGCGTCGTCCTCGATGACGAGGATCCGATGGGGGCGTTGCTCGCCGGTGGTACGTTTCTCCATGCCCGGTGATTACCGGCGCGGTGGCGGTTGCGACCTCTTTGGCAGGACGGCGGCGGGTTGAAATCCTGTGAAAAGTGAGATCCACAGAGCCGTTGCGCCGCCCGCGGCAAGCCATGCGAGCGTCGCACCGTTTGACAGCGTCCGCGCCGACGTTCCGGCGATCGTTTCGATCGTGTGAACGAACAGCGTTGCGCCTCCCATGACCACCAAGGCGATCAGCCAGAGCGCGATAGCGGCGATCGCGCCCATGGCGACGTACTCGCCGAGCGAAAAGAGCGGTGCCGGCCGATACGCCGTTGCAAGCAAAATGGAGGCACGAAGCCCCGCGGGCGGCTCCTCCAGCGGGAGTCCTGCAATCGCCTCGTCGAGCGGGTCGTAGGCGTCTGAGTACATGAGTTAGCTGACCTCCATTTCGCCGAGGAGCTTGCGCAACTGTTCCTTCGCGCGAAACAAGTGCGTCTTCACCGTTCCTAGCGGTAAGCCTAGCACCTCGGCTATTTCTTCGTACTGCTTACCCTGAAGATGAAAGAGCGTGATCACGGTGCGATATTTTTCCGGCAACGCGTCCACTGCGGCGCGCAGCCGCCGGGCATCGTCGAGCGCGATCGCTTGGTCTTCCGGCCCTGGGGAGGGATCGGCGCGTTCCGGCAGCTCGCTGCCCGCGTAACGTTTGCGCCGGTTGAGCCGGTCGCAGCAGGCGTGATAGGTGATCGCAAATATCCATGTCGAGAACTTCGAGCCGATCTTAAAGGTTCGCAGGCTCCGAAAGGCCTTGAAGAATGCCTCTTGCGTCGCGTCGCGCGCCTCTTCGGAGTCCTGTAACGTTCGGTAGGCCAAGTGGTAGACTGCCCGGTCGTATCGTTCGACGAGCGTCGCAAAGGCGTCCGGATTCCCCCGCAGCGCCCTAGCCACCAGGGCGCCGTCGTCTTCGGGAGCCGTCGTCATCCGAGGCGCCGGTCTTGGGCGAGGCCGCTCCGCAGCCAGGGGGAGTCGAAGGACCATAGTGGCCGACACGCCATTCCTACGCTCCACGCGCGCGCGATGTTTCGTCGCACCCCCCTCTTTTCGCGGCGAAACAACGCGGGCAACGGGGCGTAACTAGTGCAGGAAATGACACGGAGGACCGACCCAGCAATGACAGATAAGCTCAACACGACCCTTCCCGGCGGCGTTCGGCCCGGAAACGTTCGGCCGACCTTGCCGACGGACCGGTGGAACTCCGCGCAATCGTTGCGCCCTACCTTCGATGGATGGGGACCCAAGCTCTAAGATGTCTCGCGCTTCCATCGTTACGATGCTCGTCGCCGCGGAGCTCGCCGTCGTCAGCCTTGCGATCTGGTCGCTCGGCGGACGCACGACGTTTGCGGCCGGCCTGCATCCCGTCGAGTTCAGGGCGACGACGATAGCGCCCTTAGCCGCGGGCGTGACGCCGGCCGTCGTTATCGACGATCCGCGTTCCCGCGTTCGCGTCGGTGAGTCCGACGACGGGTTGGTGCACGTTGCGGATCTTACGCAAATGCGCGGCGCGATTTTCTCTAGCGCGCGCTACTCGCAGCTGCGCGTGACGCGCACCGCGGACGGCGTGCGGATCGAACGGCCGGACCCGCCGCGAATTCAGATCGATCTCTTTGGATTTAGCACGCAAGCGATCGAGGTCAACGTTCCGCAAGGCGCGCACGTGGAGATCGTGCGGTGCTCGGGCGCGGACGTCACCGGCATCGTGGGCGGCGTGAGCGTTCGCTCACAAGACGGTCACGTGTCGCTCGCTCGCCTCGATGGTAACGTCGATGCCCGGAGCGACGACGGTTACGTGGAGGCGCGCGACGTGCGCGGCGATCGGCTGGCGATGACGTCGATGGACGGCCACCTCTCGCTGCAAGACGTTGCGGTAGGTTCGCTCCTAGCGACGACGCACGACGGCCGAATCGAAGCGAATGGCTTGAGCCTTCGCGGCGAGCGCCCCGACGCAACCTTGCGTACGGATGAGGGCTCGATCAGACTCGACCTGCTGCCCGGCGCGAACGTGACAGTTTCCGCGTCGACCGCCGACGGCCGAATCGTCGTGGACGGCTCTTCAGATCGCGCAGATGCCTCACAGCGCACCATACAGCTCGGCACGGGCGCCGGCAAACTGACCGTCGGCACGGCCGACGGATCGATTCATATCTTTACGAACGGAGCTTCTTTACAGTGACTGACTCTAGCGACCTCATTCCCCTCTTTGCGATATTCTTTATCTTCGGCGCGCCGGTCGCCGCCTGGATCGTCTCGCGCGTGCTGGCGCACCAAGAACGAATGGAGATGCTGCGCCACGGCATAGTACCGCCGCCGAATGCTCGCGAGATGCGTAAGGCGATGAAGTATGGCTGGACGCCCGGATCGCAGCCGCCCGGACCAATGCCGAATCAACACTGGTGGGGCACGGATATGTACGCGCAGCAGCAGCTGCGCCGGGGCATCCAAGTAGCGTTCGTCGGATTTGCGCTGCTCTTGGGCTTGGGATTCATCGGGTACCGCGGGGATGGGCAATACGTCTATGGTCCGTGGTTGCTCGGCGGATTGATCCCAATGTTCGTCGGCATCGCGCAGATTATCGGCGCGGTGATGAGCGGTGCAACGTTTGGTCCGCCACACGTTCGCCAGCAGTTCGGTCCCACGACCAACGGTGCCGACGCCGAAGGGTCGCAGCCGCCGCCCAGCCAGGCCGGCGTGCCGCCGGGCCCCACTTACGGAGGTTGGCGACCCGGTCCGATTCCCGAAATCAAGAAGCCTCCGTCGCCATAAAAAAAGAGCCGCCGGTCGATCGACCGGCGGCGTTGTTTTCTATAAAGACGATGCTATTTGCAGGAGACCAAGGCCATCGCCCAACCGGCGGCCGTGCGAGTCCTGACCAGATAGCCGTCTGAAGTCCGATCGTAAACCTGGTAGCCCGCTCTCAGTGCGTCGGCTAGCGATTTGAAGACGATAAGACCTGCCATCTGGGGACCCTCCTTTCCCTCGTATTTACGCTCTCTATACAGTATAACGAGCGAAGTAGCAAGAGCGTGCAGCCGTTTTCGGAGATTTTCCTAAGAATTTGTTGAAAATGCCTGAAGACATGGCGACGCTCACTCACCACGCCCGCGTTCATGCGACCAGGGTCATCGAACGGCGCGAAGTTGCGGCCGGCGTCGTGTTGCTCCGGCTCGATGCGCCAGAGCTGGCGAACGCAACGCGGCCTGGACAGTACGTCATGGCGATTCCACCGAGCGGCGAAGCGGCCGCGACCGCGCTCGCCGTCTACGAAGCGGAAGGCAAGCTCGCAAGCCTCCTCTTCTTTGTGATTGGCCGGCGGACACGCGAGCTTTCAGCACTCGATCCGGGAGACTGCTTGGCCGTGCTAGGCCCATTGGGCAACGGTTTCGATTGCTCGCAGCGCGCTCGAGACGTCGCGATCCTCGCCGGCGGCGTCGGGATCGCCTCGGTATTGCTCTGCGCGCAACGATTGCTCGCGGCCGGGAAACGCGTGCGGTTGTTCTACGGCGCGAAAACCAGGGAGCTGCTCGTGGACGCCCAACGTTTTGCCGATGCCGGGTGCGAGTTGATCCTGACGACCGATGACGGCACGCTCGGAATGCACGGTCGGGTGACCGATGCGCTAGCGATCTCTCCGCCGCCCGAAATGATTTTCTCCTGCGGACCGACGCCGATGCTTCGCAGCGTCGCGCGATACGCGGATGAGCTTGGCGTGCCGGCGCAGCTCGCACTCGAAGAAACCTTTGGATGCGGCGTGGGTGCATGTTGGGGCTGCGTGGTGCCGTTGACGGCAGCGAGCTCGCAGGCGCCCGGCTTTCCGCGTGAGGATCGCCGTGGCAGCGACGTCGTCCACGCGAGAATCTGCCGCGAAGGTCCCGTCTTTTGGGCGCACGAGCTGCGGTGGTGATCGTGCGGCCGAGTCTGGCGGTGCGGCTCGGTGCGCTGGAGCTTGCATATCCGACGCTGATGGGCAGCGGCTGTTACGGATCGGGCGAAGAGTACGCGCCCTTTGCGGATCTCTCCAAGGTCGGCGCCATCGTTCTGAAAAGCGTGACGCGCGCGCCGCGTCTCGGCAACTCGATGCCTCGCCTCGTGCACACGCCGGCCGGAATGCTCAACGCGATCGGCTTGCAGAATCCCGGCATCGACTGGTATCTGGAGCACGAGGTGCACAAGTTCGCGCAGCGGCCCTGCAAGGTGATCGGGAGCGTCGCGGGTTTCTCCGTGGACGATTACGCCTACGTTTGCGAGCGGCTCGCGGCCCGCGACGAGATCGCCGCGGTCGAGTTGAACGTTTCGTGTCCGAACGTCGAGAGCGAGGGAGAGACGTTCGGCTGCGACCCGTCGCTGACGGGAGCGGTCGTGCGCGCTGCGCGCGCGACGACCGAGAAACCCTTAATCGTCAAGCTCTCACCGAACGTGACCGACATTACGGCGGTCGCGCGCGAGGCCGAACGGGCCGGCGCCGACGCGCTGGCGGTGATCAACACCGTGCGCGGCATGGCGATCGACGTCGATCGCTGGAAGCCGCGGCTCGGAAACATAACGGGCGGCCTCTCGGGCCCGGCGATTCGACCGATCGCGGTGCTCGCCGTGTACGAAGTCGCGCGCGCGGTCAAGATTCCGATCGTCGGACAGGGCGGCATCGAGACGCTCAGCGACGCGCTCGAGTTCTTCTTGGCGGGCGCCGCGGCGATTTCCATTGGGACGGCGAACTTCACCGATCCCCGCATTCCCGAGCGCATCGTCGCGGAGCTCGACGCGTACCTGCTCGAGCGTCACCTCGCATCGCTCTCCTCGATCATCGGCAAGGCGAACGTCGCGTTCTCGACGCCGCACGAATATGAAGGCGACGAGGGATAGCGCGGTGGCGCAACTGATCGTGGCCCTCGACGTTCCGGATGCCGCGCGCGCCGAGCAGCTCATCGACCGGCTGTACGAGCTCGACGTCATCGTGAAGATCGGACTGGAAGCGCTCTACGGATACGCCGAACGAATCCTCGCGTTTTGCGAGGCGCGCGACGTCCGCACGTTCATCGACGCGAAGCTGCACGACATTCCACGGACGGTTGCGGCGGCCGTTGCGCAGCTCGTGCGCCCCAACGTGCATCTGCTCAACGTGCACGCGCTGGGAGGCTTGGAGATGATGCGGGCGGCGGTGGATGCTGCGGCGGAGCGCGCGGCGGCGCTCGGAAGCGCAGCTCCTCACGTCTTGGCCGTCACCGTGCTCACGAGCATCGCGCCGGAAGATCTCAACGAGCTGGGTCTTCAGGGCGGACCCGGCGAGAACGCGATTCGTTTGGCGGCGCTGGCGCGAGATGCGGGATGTTCCGGCGTCGTGTGCAGCGCGCGCGAGGTTGCAGATCTGAAGGCCTTCTTCGGCGACGATTTTCTCACGCTCACGCCGGGAATCCGTCCCGTCGGCGAGGCGCACGGCGATCAGAAGCGCGTGACGACGCCGGCGCAAGCCGTCGCCGCCGGCGCGGATTACGTCGTGGTCGGCCGTCCCATCGTCGACGCGCCCGACCCACTGGGCGCCGCGCGCGCGATCCTCGACGAGATGGCCGTCCGCGCGTGAAGGCCGCGCAGCTGGATTTGGAGCGCACGCTGCTCGAGGCCGGCGCACTGCTCGAAGGACACTTTGCGCTCAGCTCCGGACGCCACAGCGACCGCTTCATCCAGAAGTTTCGCATCCTCGAAGATCCCTCGCTCTTGGATTCGCCTGCGCGCGCCATCGCGGAACACTTTCGACCGCTGCGTCCGAGCGTCGTCGTCAGCGCGGCGGTTGGGGGCATCCTCCTCGGGTATGAGGTCGCTCGGCATTTGGGGACCACTGCGATCTTTACCGAAAAGGTCAACGGCGTTCCGACCTTGCGCCGAGGCTTCACGCTGACGGCGTCGGACCGTGCGCTCGTGGTTGAAGACGTGATCACGACCGGTCTTTCGGTGCGCGAAACGCTCGACGTCGTGCTGTCGCTCGGCGCCCGAGTGATCGGCGTCGGAGCGATGGTGATCCGAGAGGCGGCCACGCTTCCAGTGCCGGTCTATGCGTTGCTGGAGATGCCGCTGCGCTCGTATCCGTCTCACGACTGTCCGCGCTGCGCCGCCGGCGAACCGCTGACCGATCCCGGTTCCCGTCGTGTGGGATGATCGCCGTACGCACCGTTACGCCCGATGACGCGCGAGCGCCGAACGATCGCGCGTTCGTTGAGGACTTGGGACGCCGCTGCGCGATGGCGAGCGTCAGTACGTTACGCAGCGCGCCCGAGAAGGTGGTCAGCGGCGCGTACGATCGGCTGGTGGAGATCGTGGACGGCCAATCGCACGTTACGTTCATCGCGCAGGAGGGCGAGCACCGTGTCGGATTCTTGTTGATGCTCGACGACTTGCCCGATGAAGTGACGGCGCTCCCTCAGGCGTTCATCGCGTACATGGCGGTCGAGCCGGAGTTTCGCGGCCGCGGCGCGGGCCGCGCGCTGCTCGCCGCCGCCGAGGCGGAGGCGCGCCAGCGCCGCTTGCCACATCTCACGTTGATGGTCACCGAAGAGAACGAGGCGGCGCGGCGCCTCTACGAGCGAGACGGCTTTCAAACCGAACGGCGATTGTTGTGCAAAGCTCTCTGACGACGGGCGTCTGGCGTCGCGTCGCGTGGCTCGCGGCGGCGATCGTGATCGTCGTGCTCGCGCTCTGGTTTGCGGCGCGCATTCCGAAGACCATTTCGATCTTCTTGATCGCGGCATTCATCGCGTTTGGCGTGCAGCCGATCGTCGGGCGCTTGGAGCGGCGAATGCCCAAGTGGGTGGCGGTCGCCATCGTCTTCCTAGGACTCTTCGTTCTGGTCGCCGTCTTCTTGGTCGTCGTGGTTCCGCTGACCATCAGTCAGACCCAGCTGCTGGCTGCGAACCTTCCTTCCTACGCCGGCGGCGTGCAAAGTTGGCTGAGCGGTATGGAGAGCTCTCTAGAAACGCATTTCCCGATGCTCAAGCTGCCGCCGGTGAGCTTCACGCGCATCGGGGGAGCACAGATGGCGGCCTGGGTCACCGGCGCCATCGCGTCGCTCGGAGCGATCGCCCTCAATACGTTCACCGCATTTTTCATCGCGTTTTCCGCGATCATCCTTTCGGTGTTCTTCCTGTTGAACGACACGCAGGTTGCGGAGGGCTTTACGGCGCTCTTCCCGCCGAACAAACGGCAGACGGCGCGTAAGCTCGCCGCCGAGGTGACCGACGTTTTCGGCAGCTACATCTCGGGACAGGTGATCGTCAGCGCCATCACGGGTGCCGTCGTCGCCGTCGCGACCACGCTCCTGGGCTTCAAGTTTTCGCTGATCGTGGGAATCATCTCGGCCATCGGGTATGCGATCCCCATCATCGGCATGTTGATCGCCGAGATCGTCGCGATCCCGCTCTCTGCCCCGCAAGGTCTGTGGATGATCGTTTGGGTGCAGGTCGTGATGTTCGGCATGGCGCGCATCAGCGACAACGTGCTCGTGCCGAAGATCATGGGTCAGTCAGTCGGCGTGTCGCCTATCGGCGCAATGTTCGCGGTGTTTGCCGGCGGCGAGCTCTTCGGAATACCGGGGCTCATCCTCGGCATTCCGATCGCGGCCCTCATCAAGATTCTCTGGCGCTACTTCGTCGCGCCGTGGCTTAGCGCGCAGTTCGAGAAGGGTTGACCACGACGCCGGCGGCGTCGGAATAGAGCGCCGGCCCGCAATCGCGCGCGACGGCAAGGCGCCGCGCGTTGTCGGCCGGCGCCAAATCGGCCTGCGCCACCGCGGCCAACAACGCACCGTCGCGCGCTGCGGCGGAACAGGGGGAGCTATCCGGCAGATCGACCGTCCGCGTTGACGGAGAGAGAACGTTGATCACGCCGAGTCGTACGCCCCACCCTCCGACGATGCTCGGGCGTTGCGACGCGATCCAGCGGTAAATTCCCGGTGACGTCGAGCCGACGCGCAAGGCGTCGGAGTAATAGTCGAGTGGATGGCGCGCCGCCAGGTGCGTTGCGAGCACGACCGCCGCGACGGTCGCCGCGGGCCAGAGCCAACGCGCGCGCGACCGGTACGCGATTGCTGCGATGCCGACCGTCACAAGCGCCACGGGCACCGCAACGTGCGTGGATCCATCATTCCAAAAGACCGCCAGCACGACACCGATCCCAAAGAGCGTGCTCGCAACGAGCAGGAGCGTGGCGAGCACGCAGACGCGACGCGCGGGGCGCGCGAGAATCGCCGCACCGGTCGCGATCGCGGGCGCGGCAAATCGCAGCGACGCGCCGGTCGCGAGCTGGGCGACCGCCGTTGCGTAGCCGAACGGCAACACGAAGAATAGGAAGGCCCCGGCGAATGCCGCCCAGCCCAGCGCGCGGCGCTTGCGTTCGATCAACGGCGCGAAGAAGGCCGCCGCGAATGCGAGCAGCGCGAACGGCGACGCCGCCGGCGCGACGTGCACGAAGGTAGCTATTGCCGGCAACCCGTGTGCGAGGACCGTTGACGCCCAATATCCCGTTCCGGCGAACGGAGCAATGCCGGCGCGCCGCCACAAGAACGCATCGTGCGCGACCCACGCTGCAAACGCGCCGCCCGCGGCGAGCCACACTCGCCGCGGCGCCTTGCACAGTGCGAGCGCGAGCGCCGTGAGCAGAAATCCCTGCGGCTTGAGCAACACCGTCACGCTCGCGCTGCGCGTAAGGGCTGCATTCCAGGGTTCCGTGGTGAGCCAGTAGAGCGTCTCGAGCCAAAAGGCCGCGAGCCAGACGTCGTTCTGCAGCGTGCCGCCTTGAATCGCCAGGGGAAACGCCGTAACGGTCGCCGCGGCGAGCGCATCGCAGAGCAGCGGCGAAGCCGTGCGCGAGCGCGACCAGCTGAAGATGCGAAATCCCAACAGCGCGAGCGCGCCCACGCCGCACCAAGGAAGCGCAAAGGGCGTGGCGACCGCGTACAGCCCGGAGGCGAATAGTTCCGACGCGGGCGGATACCACCAATAATGGGTCGCGGTCGTCCACAGCGAATGGGCCTGCACCCATGCCGCCGCGTTGGGAAGATGGTACGAGAGCGAGTCGCCGTCGAGCAGCGGACGAATCAACTGCGGCCATGCGACGGCGATCAAGGCGCCGACGAGCAAATACGGCGGCCGGTCGCCGTTGCGCGATGGTCCGATGGCCATGTTACGAACGTACGCGACGAACACGATCGCGCAGAGCGTCGTCCAGCACGCGGGCGCGTACAGCAGGTTCACGGCGCCGAGGCCGAACGGAATCGCAACGCCGAGGATCAGTCCGTCGCGCAACCGGTCGGTGACGCCGTAGTTCTTACTCGAGCGCAGCGCGGGCGCGGCCGCGAAGAGCCCGACGAGCCAGAGCGCTGCCAGCAGTCCCGACACTTTGGGTTGGCGGTTACATCGACTCTGGAGCGGTGACGCCGATCAACCCGAGCGTCCGCGCCAGCACGCTCTTTGTGGCGAGCGACAACGCCAGTCGGGCGCGGCGCACGGGCACGTCGTCCGTGAGGATCTTGCATTCGGTGTAGAACTGGTGAAAGTCACTCGCGACGTCGCGCGCGTACCGCGCCAAACGGTGCGGCGCGAGGTCGTTGGCGACGCCGGCGACGACGGCGGGAAATTCGCTCAGGCGCCGCATCAACGCCAGCTCCGTCGCTGCGGTCAGCGGTTCGAGCGATGCGCCGCTCGCCGACCCGACGTCGTCCGCCGATGCGCGACGCAGCACCGATGCGATTCGCGCGTGGCCGTACTGCACGTAGTACACCGGATTCTCGTTGGCCTTTTCGACCGCGAGCCCCAGATCGAAGACGAGCGGCGACTCGACCGCCGGCATGATGAAGAAGAAGCGTGCGGCGTCAACGCCGACTTCATCGAGAATCTCGTCGAGCGTCACGATCTCGCCGGCACGTTTGCTCAAGGCGACCTGCTGATCTCCGCGCATCAGCGCAACCTGTTGCGCGATCGCGATTTCGAGGCGTCCGGGATAGCCCAGCGCGGCGGCGAGCCCCTTCAGCCGTTCGATGTAGCCGTGATGGTCGGGCCCGAGAATGTCAACGACGCGATCGTTGACCTTCAGTTTCTGATAGTGATAGGCGACGTCCATGCAAAAGTACGTCGGACGTCCGTCGCGGCGCAACAAGACGCGATCTTTATCGTCGCCGAACTGCGTCGCGCGAAAGAATAGCGCGTCGTCGGCTTCGTACGTCAACCCGAGCTGGCGCAGCCGCTCGACGCCTTCCCCGACGGCGCCGGTCGCGTGAAGCTCCGCTTCGCTCTGCCAGCGATCGTACGCGACGCCGAAGCGCAGCGCCGTGCGCTGCTGATCGGCGACGAGCGCGTCGCGCCCGAACTTGGCAAACTGCGGCAACCACGCCGATTCCGCCGCTTCCATCCAGCGATCGCCGTCGCGCTCGCGAACTTCGCGCGCGAGGTCGATCAGGTAGTCGCCGGGATAGCCGTCGTCGGGAAAGGGATATGAAGGATCGGCGAGTTGCCTGTAGCGCGCGTAGATCGAACGGCCAAGCGCGTCGAGCTGTCCGCCGGCGTCGTTGATGATCCACTCCACGAACACGTCGTAGCCGCAGAAGCGCAGCGCGTTCGCCAGCGTCGCGCCGATCGACATCGAGCGTCCTTGAACGACGACGAGTGGGCCAGTAGGGTTCGCGCTGCCGAACTCGAGCGAAACCCGGATGCCCTTTCGCGGCGACTCGCCGAAGTGCTCGCCCTCGTGCAGGATGTGCGCGAGCGAGGCGTGCCACACGCGAGGCGCGACGCGAAGATTGATGAATCCGCCGACTGCCGTGATGTCGCTGAAGAGCTCGTGGAGCGAGCGGTGATCGCGCGTCAGTTGCGCGACGATCGCCGCCGCCACTTCGGCCGGCGGCCGGCGCGCGTCTTTAGCCAGCGAAAATGCCAGCGTCGTGGCGAAGTCGCCGAACTCCGGCCGCCGCGGCGCCGCAAAGAGCACCGGCGGCGGCGGTATGCCGTACGAAGTCGTGACAACGTCGGCAGCAGCCTCGCCAAAGCGACGCAATGCATCGTCGATCATTCCCGCGCATCTTCGCCGCGCGATGCAGCGGCGACCCGCGCGTACTGCACGCCGCCGCGCGATTCGATTCTGCCCTCGAGCTCGAGTAGCGAAAGCGCGGCGAGCACCGACGACGCCTCCAGTGTGGCGGCCGCCACGATCTCGTCGAGCGTGCGTGCGCCGGCGTCGAGCGTTGCGAGCACCACCGCCGCCACGCCGTCCGGCGGCGGCTCCGCTGGGATGCTCGAGGACAACGGGAGCCGTCCGAGAGCCTCGAGCACGTCGTCGGCGCCGCGCGCCAGCGTCGCGCCGTCGCGAATCAGGGCGAGGCAACCCGCAACGTGCTTCCGGTCCACGTCGCCCGGCACGGCCAAGACCGGGATGCGGCCCGCGGCCCATCCGGCAGTGTTCAGGGCGCCGCTGCGGGCGGGCGCTTCAACGACGACAACGGCGTCGGCGAGCGCGGCGATGATCCCGTTGCGCTCCAAGAACTGGTGCGGGGCCGACCGCCGATCGGGCGCATAGGGTGACAGCACGGCCCCGCCTGAAACGACGATCCTTTGCGCCAGGGGCCGATTTCGCTGCGGGAAGAAGCAGCGGTGGCCGCCGCCGAGGATTCCGATCGTCGGCGCCCCGGCCTCGAGCGCGCCCTCGTGCGCGGCGGCGTCTATGCCCAGCGCGAGCCCCGAAACGACGCAGCAGCCGGCGCGGCCCAGATCCGCGGCCAGACGGGCGGCAACGGCTCGCCCGTAGCCGGTCGCGGCCCGCGTGCCGACGATCGCCACGCACGGACGGCCTAGACCCGCGAGGTCCCCGCAGCACCACAGGCCCTCGAGGCGCGCTTCGAAAGGGAGGCCCTTTCGCGCAGCCTCGAAGGCCGACCGGTCGAGGTAGGTGGGATCGAGCATCCGACGACCATCACGCGGTGCGCGGCGAGGGGCAACGGGGGCCCGCGAGGGGGATTCCGCCGCGCCAACTGAAATAGCGGGGCGCACGGAGGAACCACAGTTGGCAGCAGAAGCCTATTGCGTGAAGTGCAAGGCGAAACGCGAAATCAAAGACGCCGTTGCGATCACGATGAAGAACGGGCGCCCCGCGACCGAGGGCAAGTGCCCGGTCTGCGGCACAAAGATGTTCAAGATCGGCTCGGCGTAACCGCCTCATGAGCTGATCCTCGACCGGGATGCAACTACAGTCCCAGCGTGCCGCCGCACCCTGGGGCTTTTTGCGTTGTCTACCAATAGTGACGTATAATACACGCACCCACAAGATATGCCGTGGGTGGAGAGACGTACCGCTGACTTGCCCAACCTGCCGCAAGAGTGAGACGCGCGTCGTGGACTCGCGCGACGACGAAACGGTCGTTCGGCGGCGCCGCGAGTGCCTCGACCCGCGCTGTAAGCACCGCTTCACTACCTACGAGCGGATGGAAGCGCCGCGCCTCTTCGTCGTGAAAAAGGACGGGCGACGAGAACAGTACAGCCGCGAGAAGATCATCGCCGGCTTGCGCAAGGCCTGCGAGAAGCGGCCGATCTCCGAAGCGCGCATGGAGAGCGTCGCGGCCGATCTCGAGCGCGAACTATTCGCCCGCGGCGAAAACGAGGTCGCTTCGGCATTGGTCGGCGAGAAACTGATGGAGGCGCTGCGCGGTCTCGATCCCGTCGCGTACATCCGTTTTGCGAGCGTGTACCGCTCCTTCGGCGACATCGAGACCTTTCGGGAAGAACTCGCGCAACTCTAGTGGCACCGTAAATGCCCGCACGAAAGCGAGGAAGTTCGCCGGTTCGCGTCGCGCTGCAACGCCTGCCCCACGGCGACGGCCTGCCCGAGCCCAACTACATGAGCGAACATGCCGCGGGTGCCGATCTCTGCGCCGCCGTTCGCGAGCAGCTCACCCTATTGCCCGGAGCGCGCGCGCTGGTTCCGACCGGCTTCTCGATCGCGCTTCCGCACGGTTACGAAGCGCAGGTTCGTCCCCGTAGCGGGTTGGCGGTTCGCAGCGGCATCACGTGTTTGAATTCGCCGGGGACCATTGACGCGGACTATCGCGGTGAGTTGTGCGTCGTGCTTGCGAACCTCGGAGCGGAGCCCGTCGTTATCCGGCGCGGAGACCGCATCGCACAACTGGTCGTTGCGCCGGTGTCGCGTGCGGTCTTTGAAGCGGTGGACGAGCTTCCGCCCACCGTGCGAGCCAACGGCGGCTTCGGTTCCACCGGCGTCTCTGCATGAACGTCTACATCGTCGGCAGGGGCGCAGTGGGCACCTATCTAGGCGACCTGCTGCGCAACGTCGGCGTGAACGTAGAGTACGCGCCGCGCAAACTCAACGAGGTAACGCCCTGCGACGCCGACGTCGCAATCGTCGCGACGAAGGCCTACGATACGCCCGGCGCAATTGAGACGTTGCGCGCGGCGATTGCCTACCCGCAGAAGTGCGTGTTCGTCTCGCCGCAGAACGGCGTCGGCAACGAGGAGCGGCTCGGGCAGGCCTTTGGCGCAGAGAATGTGGTGGCAGCCGCTCTCACGACGCCCGTCGATCGCGATCGCGACGGAAATGCGCGGCCCGCGAAAGAGGGCGGCTTGGCGCTTGCGCCCATCGGCGGCAACGCATATAACTGGCTGGCCGCGACGTTCTCGAGCACCGGGTTGGCGGTGCGCGTCGTAGAGAACTGGCGCGCACTGAAATGGAGCAAGCTCGCCTTGAACGTCGTGGCAAATGCGAGCTGCGCGATCCTCAACGTCCTGCCGAATCGTTTCGTCCATTTCGACAAGATCTTCACGTTGGAAATTCGGATGATTCGCGAGGTTCGGTCGGTGATGCAGGCGCTGGGGCTCGATCCGATCGACCTTCCCCGCTATCCCGTGCGCGGTCTCTTCGCCGTCGCGAGCCTACCGAGTCCGCTATCGCGTACGCTGTTGGCGCACACGATTGCAGGCGCGCGCGGCACCAAGCCGCCGTCGTTGCTGCTCGATTTGCGGAGCGCGAGGCCCGAGACGGAGGTGGACGTCCTCAACGGCGCCGTCGCCTCGGCAGGGCGAGACCACGGCGTGCCGACGCCGGTGAACGCCGTGTACGCCCGCGTGCTCAACGACATCGCGCATACTCCGCCGCTCTGGGCGAAGTATCGCGAACGGCCCGACCGGCTCGAAGCCGAAGTCGAGGCGGAAGTCAAGCGAGCGAAAGTGCTCGTGCGCGGCTACTCGAACCAAGGGTAGCGATGCGCGATCCTAACGTCCCGGAGTCGTTGGAAGGCTGGTGGATACTCCATCGGATGTTTTCGTTCAGTCGCCGCCGTTGGGACGCGCTGGCCGAGAAGCGCCGCAAAAAATACGCCGGACACGCCGTCGACCTCTTCGATCACCTCAAAGGGAACAGCGACGGCGATATCGGCCTCACGCAAGTTGTCGGCCACAAGGCCGATCTGATGCTGACGCACTACGCGCGAACGTTCGACGGTCTGGCCTACGCGCAGACGCTGGTCGATAAGCTCGAGCTGCGAGAATTCTTGGCGTCGCGCGAGTCGTACGTCTCCGTGCTCGAGCTGGGCCTCTACGACGCGACCGCGAAGATTCACGCGGAGCTCGATCGCCGGGGACTGGCGCAACAATCGGCGGAGTGGGTCGCCGCCTTCGACGAGCTGCTGCGCGCGCAAGCCGAGAGCCCGTACGTGGCGCCGCGCCTGTGGGCGAAGATCCCGATGCGGCGCTATCAGTGCTTTTATCCGATGAACAAGCGCCGCGGCGAAGTGCAGAACTGGTACATTCTCGGCTACGATGCGCGGGCGAAGATGATGAGCCAACACGGCGTCGTCGGCCGATCGTATCACGGGCGCGTGACGCAGATCATCTCGGGATCGATCGGGTTCGACGACTTCGAATGGGGAGTCGATCTCTACGCCGACGATCCGCTGACGTTCAAGAAACTGATCTACGAGATGCGCTTCGACGAAGTTAGCGCGCGCTACGGTGAGTTCGGGTCGTTTTGGGCCGGCCTGCAGTTTGCTCCGTCGGAGCTGGGCGTCTTCCTAGACGGCGACGCGATTCCGCAGTTCTCCGAGCCGCTCTAAGCTGCGATACTGAATCGCTTCGGCGATGTGCTCGCGCGCAATGCCGTTCTCGCCGGCCAGGTCGGCGATCGTTCGAGCGACGCGGGCAATGCGGTCGAGCGCGCGCGCCGAGAACTGCCGTTTGGCGCTGGCCTGGCCGAGTAGGCGCAGCGCCGCGTCGTCGAGCGCACAGTAACGCCGCATCGCGCTGCCCGGAATGTCGGCGTTGCACGCGAACGACGTCTCGGCAAAGCGCCGCTGCTGCCGGTCGCGCGCGGCGACGACGCGCTCACGTATCGTGGCCGAACGGTCGCCGCCGCCGCGGCTCACCATGTCGTCGAACGGCACCCGCGCGATTTCGATCTGCAGATCGATGCGATCGAGCAGCGGCCCCGACAGCTTGCTGACGTACTTCGCGACCAGGGCATCGTCGCAGCGGCATTCGACGCTCCGCGTTCCGCGATAGCCGCAGGGACAGGGATTCATCGAGGCGACCAGCTGAAAGCGCGCCGGATATGTAAACGTTCCGGCAGCTCGCGAAATAGTCACCGTACCCTCTTCCAAAGGTTGTCTAAGGACTTCGATCGCGCTCCGCGTAAATTCCGGCAGCTCGTCGAGAAAGAGCACTCCGTGATGCGCCAGTGAGATCTCGCCCGGCCTCGCGAGCGCGCCGCCGCCGACGAGCGCCGTTTGGCTGATCGTGTGATGTGGAAAGCGGAAGGGCCGCGCGCCGACGATGCCGGCGTGTCCGAGCAGCAATCCGGCGACGCTGTAAATCTTGGTTACCTCGAGCGCCTCGTCGGGCGTCATCGGCGGAAGTATCGAGGGCAAACGGCGCGCGAGCATCGTCTTGCCGCAGCCCGGCGGTCCGACCAGCAACAGATTATGTCCGCCGGCGGCAGCGATCTCCAGCGCGCGTTTTGCGGCCAGCTGACCTCGCACGTCGGTAAGGTCGCCGTGCGCCAGTTCGTCGTGGGCCGCCTGCGCGACGGGGGCTCGCCGCCATTGCGAACCGTTGCCGCAGATTACGGCGACTGCGCTGCGCAGCGAATCGACGGGATAGAGTTCCGTTCCGCTCACCAGCGCCGCTTCGCGCGCGTTGGCCGCCGGAACGATCAGTTTCGTAAATCCCGCGTTGCGCGCGCCCAGCACCATCGGTAGAATTCCGCTGACCGGTTGCAACTGGCCGTCGAGCGCGAGCTCTCCCAGTAGAATGAACTCGCGCAATGCTCGGAGCTGGATCTGTTCGTCAATCCCCATCAGCGCAAACGCGATTGCCAGATCGAATGCCGGTCCGGCTTTACGGACGTCGGCCGGCGAGAGATTCACGAGCAACTTGCCCGCCGGATAGGCGAAACCCGAATTGATGACCGCGGCGCGAACGCGCTCGCGCGCTTCGCCGAGGGCGCGATCGGGAAGGCCGATAATCGCAAACGCCGGCGTGCCGGGTGCACTATCGGCTTCGACGCGAACGACGTAGCCCTCGATGCCGAGCATCGCCGCCGAAAAGGCCAACGAAAGCACTGTCGCATCGTCTGCGCACGGCGATGGCGGCGTCTAGGGGTGAAGCAAGCGTGCCAAGAAACTCAGGCGGCGTGGCAGCCCAATGGGTCGCGGCACTGGCCGAAGCCGGCACTTTTATCGTCATTTGTGCGAGCGTGCTCGCGGCGCTGATTCAGCTGCGCCACATTCGCGCCGGCAATCAACTCCAAGCGCTGCTCTCGTTGGAGCGCGACTTTCGTGCCCCCGAGCTGCAGGCGGCGCTCACGTACGTACAACGCGAACTGCCGCAGCGCTTAGCCGATCCGGCGTACCGCCGTGAGCTGGAAACGATCGGTTTCATCGATCCGGCCACGCATCCGGAAATGGTCGCCTGCAACTGGCTTAACGAGATGGGGACGCTCGTTAAGCGCGGGCTCGTGTCGGAAGACACCTTCATGGATCTCTTCGCGCGCCTGATCACGCATTGTTGGAAGCAGATTGCTCCGGCGGTGGCCATCATGCGGCGCACGCGGGGACAGGCCCAATATCACGATTTCGAGTACCTGGCGATGCGCGCCGCGGCCTGGCTGGAGCGTAATCCGGGCGGGATGTCGCCACGAGAGTTCACACGGGATCTGCTCGAAGATCGCTGGTACGATCAAGATCGCATGGATTCTCCACAGATTACACAAGAGTAAGGTCGAAGATTGTGGACAACAGGGAGAGTTTTCTTAAATTTTGATAAAGGAGAACGTGTTGAAAAAGACGCTCGCTCGCGTCGCCGTGACGCTGCTCGTCGCCCTCGCGGGATGCTCCCACGGAGCGTCGCAATCCGCGGCCTCACCGTCCTCGGCGGCGAGCGGGTCGCACAAGACGATCGGCGTCTCGATACAGAATCGCGAGGCGCAATTTTACCAAGACATGGAATCCGGGATGCGAAGTGAGGGGGCGAAATTCGGATACTCCCTGATCGTCGTCGATGCCGGGCGCGACAATGCGAAGCAACAGAGCCAAGTGGAGGACTTCATCTCCAAGCGCGTTGACGCAATCGTCTTGACGCCGTACGATTCGGCCGCCATCGGGAGCGCAATCGCGGAGGCGAACTCTGCCGGCATCCCCGTCTTTACGGCGGACATCGCGAGCACCAGCACGCAAGGGCACGTCGTAGCGCACGTCGCGAGCGATAACGTGCAAGGAGGATTCACGGCAGGCACGCTGATGTGCGCGGCGATCGGAGGACGCGGCGCGGTGGCGATTCTCGACGAGCCCGAAGTGACGAGCGTCCAAGATCGCGTTCGCGGATTCAAGAACGCCATCAGTCAAAAATGCCCCGGCGTCACGATCGTCGGCGACATTGACTCGGGCGGAACGCGCGACAAGGCCAGCAGCGATACCGGCGACATAATGCAGGCGCATCGCGATCTCAAAGGCATCTTCGGCATCAACGACGATTCGGCGCTTGGAGCGCTGGCGGCCGTACGCGCGGCAAACATGACGGGAAAGATCGCGATCGTCGGGTACGATGCGACGCCCGAAGCGCGGACCGCGATCGGGCAAGGGGAGATGTACGGCGACGCCATTCAATATCCGGCGAAGATCGGTGCTACGACGATCGACACTATCGCCGCGTACTTTGCGGGGAAAAAGCCTCCGCCGGTCGTGAAGATCGGCGTCGGCGCGTTTACGAAAAGCTCACTAGGCCAGGCGACGAGCTCGCCATAAGTTGACCGCGCCGCTCCTGCAGATGCGCGGCATCGGGAAGAGCTTTCCCGGCGTTCGCGCGCTCTCCGACGTGTCGCTCGAGCTCTTTCCCGGCGAAGTCCTCGTGCTCGTCGGCGAAAACGGCGCCGGCAAATCCACGCTGATGAAGATCTTGGCGGGGGCCATTCCGGCGGATCAGGGTGAGATCTCGATCGACGGGACGCCGGTGCATTTCCATTCGCCGCAGGATGCGCAGCGCCGCGGCGTCGGGATGATCTACCAAGAGTTCACGCTCGTGCCGCAACTCTTTGCGCCGGCGAACATCGCGTTGGGAGCCGAACCGGCCGCGGGGCCGTTCATAGATGCCGCCGCCGTGCGCGAGCGCGCGAAGCGGACGCTCGACGAGCTTGGCGTGGATATTCCGCTCGACGTTCCGGTCGCGCAGCTCTCGGTCGGCCAACAGCAGCTGGTGGAGATCGCCAAGGTCTTGGCGCGCAACGCGCGCATCATCGTGATGGACGAACCGACGGCCGCGCTTTCCGAGCGCGAGATCGAGCGGCTCTTTACGATCATCGGCCGCCTGCGATCGAGCGGCGCGGGCATCATCTATATCTCGCACCGGATGGAAGAGCTGTCGCGAATCGCCGACCGCATCATGGTGTTGCGCGACGGGAGGGTGGTCGAGGCGCGCGCTGCGGCTGATTTCTCGTCGGACGAGATCGTACGGGCGATGGTCGGCCGGCGGCTGGAAGCGCACTTCCCGGAGCTTCCGCCCGTCCCGCGCGACGCAAAACTGCGGCTGGAGGTTCACGACTTGGTGCGCGCGCCGGCGATCAACGGCGTGTCGTTCGGCGTGCATGCCGGAGAAATCGTGGCATTGGCGGGGCTGGTCGGCGCGGGGCGGACGGAGATCGTACGCGCCGTTGCGGGGGCCGATCGTCCCGAGCGCGGCGACGTTCGCGTTGACGGTCGAGCGCTGCGGAGCGCGAGCATCGGTGCGGCGATCGCGGCGGGCGTCGCATTCATCACGGAGGACCGTAAGGCGCAGGGTCTAGTGCTCGGCATGAGCGTTCGCGAGAACGTAACCCTCGCGCACCTCGGCGATTTCGTCGATCGCGATCTGCTGATTGACGTCGCGCGCGAGCGTTCTGCGACGACGCGAATGATCGACGAGTTGCACATCCGGACGCCTTCGACCGAACAGCTGGCGCGAAATCTTTCGGGTGGGACGCAACAGAAGGTCGTGTTGGCCAAGTGGCTCCTCGGGCAGGCCGGCGTCTTTCTGTTCGACGAGCCCACGCGCGGCATCGACGTCGGTGCAAAGGCGGAGATTTACAAGATCATGGTGGAGCTTGCCGCCCGCGGCGGAGCGATCGTCATGGTTTCCAGCGATCTTCCGGAGGCGCTCGGAATGGCCCACCGCGTCTTGGTCGTGCGCGGTGGACGCATCGCGGCGGAGTTCTCTCGCGCCGAGGCAACGCCCGACCGGGTGATCGCGGTCGCAACGGGAGCCGCGGCGTGAATCAGCCGGATCGCCGCCGCGAATGGCTGCGCATCGCGGGCGCCGCGGCCGTCGTGATCGTCTTGATCGCCCTCGTCGACGCCGCCACGCACGGGTCGTTCTTGCAGCCCAGCAACATCGTTCGCGTGCTGCGCCAGATCACGTACAACTGCGTGCTCGGCGTGGGCCAGACGTTCGTGATCATCACGGGCGGCATCGACCTCTCCGTCGGATCGCTCGTCGCGTTGACGGGAGTGGTTGCCGCCTTATTTGCCAACGCGCTGCACCTGGGCGGCTTTCCGCTGATCGCTGCGACGCTCGTCGTCGCCGTCGCGGTCGGCGCCCTCGCGGGCTGGATCAATGCGCTGCCCGTGGTGAAGCTGAACCTGCCGCCGTTCATCACGACGCTGGCAATGCTGGAGATGGCGTTGGGCGCATCGTTTATTCTCGCGCACGGACGCCCCGTGGCGCTGCAGACGACGGACTTTCAAAACACCGGAATCGGCTCGTTCCTGGGCGGCGTTACCCGCGCGCTGCACTTGCCCAGCATTCCGGTTCCGGTGATCTGGATGGTCGTCGTCATCGTCGCGGCGTCCGTGTTATTGACGCGCACGCGATTCGGCCGTTACGTCTTTGCCATCGGCGGCAACGAAGAGGCGGCGCGGCTAGCCGGAATCAACGTGGGGCGCGTCAAGACGCTGGTCTATGTGATCAGCGGCGCCTGTGCGGCGATCGTGGGTTTCTTATATATGGCGCTCTTCTCGTCGGGATCGCCCCAGACCGGCACCGGCGACGAGCTGCTTGAGTCGATCGCCGCGGTCGTCGTCGGCGGCACGAGCTTGACCGGGGGCAGGGGAAGCATCGTCGGCACGTTCTTCGGCGCGCTGCTCATCGGCGTGCTCTATAATGCGATGAACCTGCTCAACGTCGATTCCTACCTACAGAAAGTGCTGCTGGGCGCCGTCATCCTGCTGGCCGTCGTGCTCGACGAACTGCGAAAGCGTTATCTCGCGCGTTAGAACGGGAAGTCGGATTGCTTCAAGCCGGTGTTCGTCTTGAGGTCGCTCACCGATTCGTCCAGCACGATTTGCGAGCCCGAATACATGATCTGGCGGATGGGCCAGTGCGTCTCTTTGGAGAGATAGACAATCTGCTCGGTGATGTCGCCGTTCGTCCCCGGATCCGTCACCTTCAGATCGAGGCGATCCGTGTCGACGCCGCTGATCTTGCCGCCGTTGCTTTGGGTCAGCTTGCCCGGAGTCGTCGCATAGTTCTCGACGATCCGCTGTAAGAGGCCTTCCGGAATCGTGACGCCGCGCAGCGACACGGCGCGCGAATCGTGAATGCTGACCTTCATGTGAATTCCGGAAAGGATGCCACCCTGATGGCCGCTCACTTGATCCGTGCCGACCCACACGCCGCCCGACCCTTTGCCGTCGCCTTCGAGAATCAGCGTCTTGGCGAAGTGGGGCTTCATGAACTGGTATTGGTACACGCGATCCTGCGTCTGGGTACCTTTCGCCTCGTGGACGTGCAGCACGGCGGAGTAGTCGTTTACGTCGGCAAAGGCCTTATCGAACTCCACGATCGCCGGAGCGGTGTTCGCAGCGCGCGCAGCGCTCGCGGTCAGCTGCAGCGTCAACGCCAACGCGGCGATGGCGGCGCACGAAAGTCGGAGACATCTAAAATTCACTAAAGTCACCTCTGTGGATCAGGCGGTTTGGGCAGCGCTCTGCAAGCTTTCCTCGGTAAGCAGCAGCGTACCGTGCTTTCCTTCGACGCCGATGAGAACATCGCATTTTGCGTCCGCGGAGATCTCTTCGATGATGCGGCTCAAGGGTGCGCCGCTGTACTTTCCTTCGCGAAAGGAACCGAGCATGATCAAATTGGCCTTCTCCCGTTTGGCAACGTCGAGCACCGCCTGTTTGGTAGAGCGGGCCTTGATCGTCTCCGTGCGGATCGCGACGTTGTTCTTCCCGGCAATCGTTTCCGCCGCGCCCAGCGCGTCGAGGGCGATCCGCTCTTCGGCCGGCATCGCGGCATCCGGCGGCAGCGTGTACGGCACCTCGATGACATAGAGCGCTAAGAGCTCCGATTTCTCGCCGCGCGCGAGCTTCACGGCCAGCGCCACCATATGCGAGGAGTCGATCTCCGGCGAGAACGCGACGATGAGACTCCCGACCATCTGCGCGAGCTCGCTCTCGGCCTTTTTCGCGATTTGTTGAACGTACGACTGGGGCGGATGCAGCATCCAATAGAGCGTGCTTCCCACTCCGCCGGCGATGACGAGCGCCGCCAAGATGCCTGCGATGCTGACGTGCGCAGAACCGAACGTTATCACCGCCTGCCGCCCCTCACGCGCGCAATCAGCGCGAGACGGTGGGCCCCGAGCGCGACCATCGCCGCGCCCAAGACCGCGCCGGGCAGCACCCTGATGCCCGCCATTCGAATGGAGGCGAACATCTCGGTGAGGAGAATCGCGCCGCAAACGACGATCGCGATGGAGAGGGCCGTACGAATCAGCAGCATCGCTACACCCCGCTCCCCTCGGTAGCGCGCCGCCGATCGCTCGCCTTCAGGTTTGCGAGATATTCGTCCATCAGCTCCAGCTCGCCGGAGCGGCGGAGAATCTCGGTCTGGTCGTTGCGCCAATCCCGCTGCACGGATTGCAGCACCGGCAGCCGCCGATACCGGCGATAGGCGAGGTAGAACAGGAGCCCCAGAAGCAGCCAGCTGGGCCCGAATATCCTTCCGAGCACGTGCGTGCGCAGCGTAAAGAGCAAGATGGAAAAGATCCCGATGAATCCGATCACCGCAACGATGGGAAACTCCACGCGCTCGCCCCGAAAGCGCATCCCGACGTTGAGGGGAATCTTGAACTTTCGAGGGCTCAATGGGTCGGTCAAACGCAAACCGATCAGCCCCAGAAAGACGAACGAGTAGCTCGTCGCCGCGCCAAAGGCATAGAGGTCGGCAAGAAAGTCCAGGCCGTTCTCGCCGCGGAAGAACCGGCTGTAAAATGACGCCGCCGCCGGAAACAATCCGGGAATGGCGGCGAAGATCAACTCGATCACCGCGATCGAGGAGAAGAAGATAATCGAGACGGCCGGCGTTCGAAAGCGCCGGTGAACGCCTTGAAAGAGCGCCGGCAACAGATTGCTGCTGCTCATCGCGTAGGCGATGCGGGAGCTGCCGAAGACGCCGGAGTTGGATGAGATCAACAGCAGAATTGCGCCGAGCACGGGAACGTAGAGCGCGGCGAGCGCGCCATAGTACGGAACCTGCGCTGCCAGCAGCGCGACGGCCTTGCCTTGATTGTCGGAATTGTTCGTGAAGATCTGCCAAAACGCCAAGTGATGGCCTGACGCATCGGTGATCGGATGCCAGGGCTGCAGTCCCAGCGCGAGATTCGAGTACGCGAGCGCAAAGATCAAGATCGTGAGGATCAACGACACGGACGTGCGTGGAATGACCGATGCGGGACGCTGCGTCTCTTGGGCCGCCTGCGAGATCGATTCGAGTCCGACGAACGAGATAATTGCAAGCGACGTCCCCAACATCAGTTGGTAGGGCGAGGGCCAGTTGAACTGCATGGCATGGATCAGCAGCGCCGGTTTGAACGCGAAGAGAAATCCGAGGCATAGAATGAGCGATTCGCTGAGCACGTCGAGCGCCGAAACGACGCCGTTGAAGGCCGTGCTCTCGCGTACGCCGATGACGTTGAGCAGACAGAGGCCCGCGACGAGCGCGAAGACGGCCACGAAGTGCACCCACGGATGAACCGAGTTGGTGAGCGACGGCAACAGCTGGCTCGAATAATCGACCGACGTCCACGCAAAGAGCGTGACGTCGATCGTAAAGTCGAGCAACACGGCCCAGCCGGCGATGAAACCGAAGATGTCGCCCAATCCCCGCATCACGAAGTACTGGCCGCCGCCCGCGACCGGATACGTGGCGGCCAGCTCGGTGTACGCCAGTCCGATGCACACGTAAACGACGCCCGCGAACAGAAACGCGACGTTGCTGGCGCCGGCCGCCGCGGCCAGGACGAGCCCCAGGCCGACAAAGATATCGGCCCCGACGTCCGAGTAGCCCCACGAAAACGACCCCCACGGCGTCACGGAACGGCGCAGCTCGGGGTTGGCGCGAGTCTTTTTCTGCATCAGAACGCGCCGCGGTGCAGGCGCACCCATTTGCCGTCCAGCGTCACCACGTCGAAGCGAACCCTTGCAGCGGGAGCGACGATCTGTGCGTAATCGGCCGCGACGCGCCGAAGCCGCGCGCGTTTGCGGGCGTCCACGCTCCCAAGCGCGCTCCCAAATGTGCGCGAGTCCCGTAGCTTCACTTCTACGAACACGAGCGTTTCGCCGTCGAGGCAGATCGCATCGACCTCGCCGCCGGGGAGGCGAACGTTACGTGCCAGGACGCGATAACC
>JAFAXS010000043.1 GCA_019240755.1 Vulcanimicrobiota bacterium | reverse complement strand
CGGAATCAGAGCAAGACCGCACAGGACGCTGGTCACGAGCCACGCCTCGTTCGTCGCGACGTAAGCATCGATGCCGAAGGCCCGTAACGCGACAATGGAGAGCGGCACCCACATGGCCGGCGCGAGCGCTAGCGCTGCCAGCACCGTCCGGAACCGCAGCACGCGTAACGTCTCGAGTTTTGTTTCGAGAGCGGCGACCGGTTCGTCGTAGTCGAATCCCTTGATTTCCGCAATCTGTCGAATGTTTGCGACGATCAAGCCAATCGCGTAGACCCACAGCGCGACCGCCGGCAGGAAGAATTGAGGCTCGCGAACGTGGTCGGCGGCGAACGAGCCGACGAGCAGGATGCCGATAAACGTTCCGACGAGTTCCACCGCGACTCGGCGTGAGAGTTTTCCGAGCTCCTCGGCGGTCTTTCGCGTATTTGCGTGCTGGAGCAGGAGAGTATTGAGGCGCAGGCTCTTCTTGAGTTTGAGTTCCGCGTGTTCCACAGTAATTTTCCCCTTTCACAGCGTGATTCGCCCGGCGGCCCGGCAAAATCACACTGTCCAGGGCGGCGACGCTCCTCTGTGTAAAGAGGCCGTGTTCACGGTTCATCCGCGGAGGAGGTTCCCTTATGACCCGCACGCTTTACGCCACGCTGGCGGCAACTGCCGCGCTAGTTCTCCCGGCCGCTCTACGTGCAGCCGCCGCCTCGTCGCCGCAACAAACCACGATTCGCGGCTTCGTCGGGTCGTGGACGTGCGTCACGCACTCGAGCGACAACAAGACCTATCGCGAAACGGACACCGACACGATGTACGGCGACTGGCTGCGCGTCAACTCGAGTTACCCGGCGCAGAACGGCGCGCCGGCAAGCACGGGAACTACGTTTCTGGGTTACGATTCCAAGAAAAAACAGTGGGTCGCCACCGGGGTTGGCACCGACGGCAGTTATTTCACTGCCGTGAGCACGTCTCCCCAATTCAACGACTCGCATTGGAGCGATCAATATCCCGCGGACCACGGTACCGCCGTGTTGCGCATGACTCAATCAACCCAATATTCGATGGATACCCAAACGCCCAACGGCAAGGGTAAGATGATGACCGATCACGAGGTCTGCGTCCGGCACTAAATCGAACGTCGTGGCCGTGCGGATTCCGTTGTATCAGCTCGACGCGTTTACGGCCAAACCGTTCGGCGGGAATCCCGCCGCGGTCTGTCCGCTCGAAAGCTGGCTCCCCGATGCGATGATGCAGGCGATCGCGGCGGAGAACAACCTCGCCGAGACCGCCTTCTTCGTCCCGGAGAATGGCGGCTTCCGGCTGCGCTGGTTTACGCCGGTCAGCGAGGTCAAGCTGTGCGGCCACGCGACATTGGCGACCGCCCACGTGATTCTCAACCGCCTCGATACGGCGCGAGACCGCGTTTGTTTCCACACGCTCTCCGGCGCGCTCGAGGTCGAGCGCGACGGCGATCGGCTCGTGCTCGACTTCCCTGCTCTGCCGGTTACGAAAGAGTACGATCCGGCGCTGGTGGCCGACGCGATCGGCATGCTGCCGGTCGAGCTCTGGGAGGCGGATCGCGGCATGGCCGTGCTGGAGCGGCCCGAGCAGGTACGCGATCTGACGCCGAAGTTCGAACGAATCGCGGCGCTGCCGCTCGATACGCTGATCGTCACCGCGCCTGGTTTTGACGGCGACTGCGATTTCGTGTCGCGATTCTTCGCGCCGCAATACGGCATCCCGGAAGATCCGGCCACCGGATCGGCGCACTGCGTGCTGACGCCGTACTGGTCACGCGTGCTCGGCAAGACGAAGATGTTCGCGCGGCAGCTCTCGGCGCGCGGAGCCGAACTGTGGGTCGAATCGCGCGGCGATCGCGTACGGCTGACCGGCCACTGCGTTCCCGTCATCGAGGGAAGCTTCGAGGTCCCTGGTTTACCGCGAGAGGGCCGGTAACGCCGCTTCGAGATCGGCGATGAGATCGTCGGTCGATTCCAGTCCGATGCTGAAGCGTACGAGGCGATGATCGTATGCCGGACGGTTCGGCGCGGGTGCGATCGTGTA
>JAFAXS010000089.1 GCA_019240755.1 Vulcanimicrobiota bacterium | reverse complement strand
CCGGAAGGATCGATATTCGCCCCCTTCATATTGCCGCGCTTCGAGCGTAAATATCGACGAAGTGGACCGCCCCAGCACGTACATAGCGGTCGATTGTGCGGCGATCGGTCGCGAACTGATAAACCTGGCCGCCGCTACGAATCGATTTTCCGGAAAAATGTTCGAGTTCTCGTGGATTCCCGGTAATGAGATACGCACGCAGGGCGTTGTTATATTCGGCGATCCGGGAGGCGGTGCGAGAACTGGTGGTTCCAACAATCTCTTCGCCCTTCGGCGTGAGCATTCGCATCCGTCGGGGAAGGCGGTCGGATGGTGCGATGGCGTACCGCCCGCCGCGCATTTCAATCGCTCCCCTGGCGTATTTGAGCATCGTCTTCACGGTGGTCCCGCTGGCCTTTGCAGCTTTGCTTGCCGAAAGTTTATCGCGCCGAGCAAGCGAGATACCGTCGAGAGCGCGGCGATACGCATCCTCTTTCGCGCCAGTGAGAGCTTCTAAAAAGCGGCGCGTGACTTTCGGCGGTTGTGGCCGCCCGCCCACCCTTTTCTTTGATCGGCGCTTCTTCATTGGTACCTCATCAGGTCTGACTGAGCAGCAGACGCGATCGCCCGCCGCGCCTGAATACTACGACAAATCCTCCGCCAGATTTTGACAGCAAATCGCGGAAGAGATAGCCGCTGTGTCGAACTTTAAGGGATGGAAAAAGGCAGCAGCGACAAGCCCAGGCTCATTCCGAAAAGCGAGGTGTTCGCCAAAGCCGAGGAGCTGAAGCTCGGACCAAGCGATGACCGTTTCGACCGCTTTCGCAAAGCAAAGCTCCTCGATGATCTCAACCTGGTTGATGGCACGACCAAGCGCGGTTTCACCGTCGAACAGGCCAATCGGTTTGTTACACTTCTAGCTGTTTCAAACGCGTTGGGGAAGCGAACGCGGCCTGAACCATTAGCGTTTTGGCTGGTCTGGTACGGCTTTAAGAACGTCCCGGTCAACCTTGTTTGCGACCACGTTGAGCGGAGCATCGCTTCCTTCTTGCGCTATATGCGCCGCGAGTTCGATCGCAAGCGCGTTCCGCCAAAGAGTATTCGTAACCCCGAACGCTGGGAACGCGCCGGCGAACCGTGGGCCAAGTTCATTGTGAAGTATCTGTTCCAGCGAGCCGCTGGCAATCCGATCGCGCAGGAAATGCTCTCATTTCTCATCGGGCTTGCCTTGAGGGCGCTCATCTCGCCGACCTCATTCGAGTCGGTCGCCCACCTGTTTCAGCGCTTGGCTTTCCTGGCTGGCGCCGATAAGAGCAAGGCCGAAGCCTTGCGTGAAGCATGGGCGATGCTCAGTGAAGCGATGCAACTCTTCACGCTCGATATCGAACAGAATCCCTTGGTCGGCGCGATTCGGAAGGTTCGGGCGGATGATCCCGGGATCATCGTCTCGCTGGTGCAGGATACCCGCAACACAATCGGAGTGATGGGCGCGGTCTTTCCTATCCTTCGCACCGCATCACCGCCGCTATCCGAAGATCCGAACGACAAGACCAAGACCTACATCGCCAGGCACTTCGGCCCGTCCATGACGGCGGCGATTGCAGTGACTCGCGACATGCCCCACGCGATCGAGATTCGCCAGAAGATGCGCGAGGGCAACTACGACCCCGCCCTGGCGGAGTTTCGTCAGATCAAAGGTGTTACCGACGGCATCTTGACGCACATCGGCATAGGAGCGAAGCAATGAACGAACGAGTCTTAGTACTGGAAGGCTACGATGCGCGCATGTACGTTGAACGAGGGCATCTTGTCACGCGCGATGGCTTTGCGAATGAGGGAAAGATCCGCGAGATCCGCTTCCCGAGAGGCAGGTGCGCGGTCGAGCGAATCGTGGTCCGTGCACCAGGCGGCACGATCTCAATGGAGGCCGTCGATTGGTGCGCTCGCATGGGGATCGCGCTTTCGTTCCTGGGATCGGATGGTACACTTTTGAACTGCCTGGTTCCTGACGCGCCGCACGATGGTCCGGTAAAACGCGCCCAGGCGATCTCAGCGGTCACGGAAGACGCGCTGGAACTGGCGCGATACCTCCTGGGGAAGAAAATGGACGCGCAAGTCCACGCTATAGAGAAAGACTTTTCCAGACTGGAGATAGGAAACTCTTGCGGGAGGTCCACGGCAACCGCACAAATCCACGCGTGTAAAGAGTCCCTTATGCGGACTATTACACTTGTAGACTTCCTCGCACTGGAAGGCAGAGCCGCGCAAGTCTACTGGGATTTGCTCGTCGGGACGCCCTTGCCGTGGAAGCCGTGGGCGATGAAGCGCATACCATTGCATTGGGCGGCCATTAGTCCGCGGACTAGTGGAAAGCGCGAACGGGTGCGGGACGCGACCGATCCCTTCAATGCGGTCCTAAACTACTGTTACACGCTGCTGGAAGTGGAGACTCGTATCGCCTGCGAGGCGGTGGGTTTAGATCCCGATCTGGGGCTACTGCACACGGACGATCGGCTGCGAGAATCGTTCGTCTATGACTTACTGGAACCGTTGCGATCGAAGAGCGATGTGTGGGCATTGGAACTGCTGCGTAAGGAGCAGATGCATCCCGCGATATTCCACGAACTGCGCGACGGCGTCGTGCGGCTCGATCCCGATCTGGCGGCGCTCCTTGCGTCTGCGCTGATGCCGCGCTTCCGTACCGCCGCGCTAGAGATTGCAGACGAATACGCCAAGCAGCTGCGCCGCATCGCAGTGCCGCGGCGGCTCGTGCGCGAGGCGCCCAAGCCAATCAAGCAGCGCCGTGAGTCATGGGAGCGATCAAGTTGCGGGTATTGCAAGGAGCCGCTGCCGCGGAAGGGATTAAAGTTCTGCGGTCGGGACTGCTATCTGCGATACAGCGTCGAGGTGGCGAAGCCGATCGAGAAGGCGCACGCGCGGCTCGCTCAAATGCGCGCAGGGGGTCTGGACCCAGGGCATGGCGGAGAGGCCGCCCGAAAGCGCGGCGCAGCCTTAGCTGAGAACAATCGACGGCGAGTCACTGGACGCGCAGCTTCGCGTATCGGTATAAAAGCACCATAGATCACGATAATAGCGGCGCTTTTGACCAGCGGCGTCGTCGCAGCTTTAGTGTCCGGGATTTTGAACCATATGTCAGACGTGCGGAGAGACCAGCGCGCAGACAAGGCTGTTGGGCGGCACCTTCGCGCAACAGCGCACGCGCAAGCGCATGCTCGCAGGTCCGCGTGCCGTGATAACCTGGACGGCGAAATCTCGCAGGCTCTGCACCTGTGACGATGCAGTGCAGTTTACCGGTATTTATTGAGTCGAATCGTGCGGACTTGCACTAACCATCTTTTATTTGCAACATGCCGCTAGGCAGCGCCGCAGCGATAAGTACGTGCCTGTAGCTGCTGTTGCCGTGCAGCCAAGCGAGCTTTGCAGCTCGAAAATCGCGATCAACCGCTCGACACAGGTCGTACAAGGAGAGCTGCGGTGAGCATGGAACTGACGCCGTCGCCTTCGTAAGAAGTCGCTTGGCACATTTAAGGTGTGCCTGTTTTCCTTATGTTCCGTGAAAGGCGAAATGAAGAAGAATAGGAAATTGAAACAACCTGGCTGGATGGGTGCCGCAGTGCTGTTTGGTGTCACAGCGCTCTCTAGCGGCTGCTCAACCGGCTTTTCGCAGCAAGAAGGTCCATCTCAAGCTTCGCAGCCGGTGCCAATTCCGACTGCCTCCACGTCGGCGGTTGCATCGAACACACGGTGGTCTTCACCGAGACTTTCGTTAACCGGCAAACGACCTAGTCCGGCAGGATCAACTTACGGACCTATGAGTCCGGACGCAGACCCCGGTTCTGGCATGCATCCAACTTTTCAAGGCAGTAGCGATGGAAGTCTGCAGCTTTCACAGGGCGCTACGATGTATTTAGATTGGATATGCGAAGTATACTATAATGGCTACCCTCAGGGACCGTGCCCGCCCAGTACAATTACAGACTGGACCACCGGGTCAATTCCAGGAGGCTTCCAAGGCGGCTTTCAGCCCACTGTTACCAGCGGTGGAGGCGTTGCAACCGAATGGTTCACTGTGCAACCGCAGACGGCTCCCGGCGTCTACGGCCTTTATGCGTGTGCTGCCATAAGTTACAATGGCTATTACGTGACGTGCGTGCCGTTTTCGGTGCAGGTCGTATCGTGGCAATCAACCCCATTGCCATCTCCCCCGCCAAAGGCTGTACTAGGAGTTAAGCTTCAGATCTCAAAAGCGGGGAGTCCCAATGGTCCTCCAATCCCTGGGCAAGGCCATCTATACGTGGAGTATTATCTAAACAAGGTTCCATTTACAGCCCTTCAGGCCGGCTGCCTTTTCAAGGGTAATCCTATCGCGTGCGTGACCGGAGACGGCAGCACATTGGTAACGGCGAAGTTTCCAGAGTTTCCGTTGACACAACCTGGCGTGGATATTTCAGACCACGTTAACCAGTTTATACTCACCGCTCGCTACAACGAATACCAGTACTATCAGGGACTCGGGGAAGCACCGCCGTACATCGCTGCCTCAATGAACAGTAACTCATGGGCCGATGGATTGCTCGGCTTCGTCCCCCAGAGCGACATTGACGGGTGGGTGACTACGCTGAAGAATAGATCTGGGCTAAGTCCAACCGCATACGAAAACGGTAACAGGCTTCAGCGGTGTTTCCAGTCCCTCGACCGCGCTTTACAGCTCGGAGGGGCGCCCGCTACGACTTGTGAGACCGGTAATCGTTAATAGAGTAGTTTCTGACATTGGTCTGCCTCACGATGCCTTTCAAGGTGTTGGGGGCAGACCGATGTCGCACTCGACTTTGAAGGGCCTTCCGAAGCTCTTGCAAGCACTCGGCAGCGCCATCGTGGCTCTCGCTTTTTCTACAGCTTGCACACCGTCTGCGCCCATTACTGCCACAGGTTGCGAAGTGCGTGCCGTCGGAAATTCTAAGGTCGCCTTCGAAGCCAACCTCCTTTCGCATTCGAATAAGACCGCTACAAGGGTCTATGTAGAAGTTGTAACTTCTGGCGACTCGCGCATTTATTACGAATTGAATGGGCGCCTCTTGCCAGATCATTCGACCCACCAGCGCACTATCAAGAACGTGAATGCTGATCCATTTTCCTTAAAGAACCATCTATCGACGATCACGACATGTAAGGTTTTCGCCGTCACCTTTCAGGATGGCACCCACTGGCAAGGCCCCGCCGACATGTGATCCGGTGACGTGCCGTTAACTTCGAGCGGCACCGGACGTTTGCAGGCCCTTATGTAGTATCCCTCCGCGAAGCCCATCGTGTCCATCAAACATTGATTCGCTACAACGCCGTCGACGTGGCGGTCGGCGTCGTCGGGATATGCGCCAGCATGCAGCGCGACGCCGTCGGCGATGGCGTGCGCGATTTGCGGCATCGCCATCACATTGCCGTCGCCGGTCTCCAGGCCGCCACCGTCGCCGCCGCCGTGGTCCACGAGATCGATCCAGGTTTGCTGCGCGCCGCTCTTGCGCGCGTTGTCGAGGGTGTGTGCGACGAAGCGCGCGAGATTCGCCTCGCTGCTCATCTCGTGCGCTTGGCTCAGGTGAACGTGCGCGACGTCGCCGTCGGCGATCGTGTACTGTTCGGTATGCAAGTCGCCCGAACGAATCGCGTCGCCGTCCGCGCGCAGCTGGGTAGTATCCTCGACGGTGAACTCGATCCGCGCATCGTGCCGGCTGGCATGCAGGGCCTGTGACAGCGTCGATTCCTGAATCGCGTCGAGGTTGTTGTCGCCGTCGCGATAGATCCCGAACTCGAGCGACCGGCGCGGCGGCGTGACTGAAACGTTCTGCAGCATGAGGCCTCCAAGAAATGGCGTGTCGTCGGCGCTCTACTGCGACAATTGGTCGCGGCGGCTAGAGTTGGGAGACACGGCGCGGACGTCGAACAAGCGCGGCCGATGAGGCACTGCGAGATCTGCGACGGCGAGCTCGTTGCGGCGGGAGACGTTCCCGGATATCAGCGTCCGAAGCGCTACACGATCTTCGACTGCCGCAGCTGCATGACGATGGTCGCGGAGCCCAAGAAGATCGACGCGCACGTCTATAACGCGATCTACGCGGTTCCGGGGGGCGCTCCGGGCTACGACCGGTACTTTCAATACGCGCGGCGCATCGTTCGCGAGCGCGATCCTCTGCGCTACCTCACGACGCGCGTGGATGCGGCATGGGGCGTGCATCGCGCCTTAGAGCGATACGGCGCGCGCAGCATCTTGGAGGCCGGCTGCGGGCTCGGCTACCTTACCTATGCGCTGAAGTCGAGCGGGTACGATGCGGCGGGAATCGACATCTCGCAGCAGGCGGTGGAGCAGGCGAAGCGCGCCTACGGCGACTTCTATCGGACGGAATCGGTCGAGTCGTACGCCGCTACATCGGAGCGAAAGTTCGACGCCATCGTGATGGTCGAAGTGATCGAGCATCTCGAGGAACCGATCGCGGTGCTGCGCGATGCCGCGCAACTGCTGGCGCCGGGCGGCTCGATCGTGTTGACGACGCCGAACCGGACCTACTACGGTTACGACCAGCCGTGGAGCACCGATCTACCGCCGGTGCATCTCTGGTGGTTCTCCGAAGAGTCGCTGTGCAAGATCGGCGAGCGCATCGGCTGTCGCGCGGAGTTCGTGGACTTCAGCGAGTACAACGCGCGCTTTCCCGTGTTGCACGCGTTCACGTGCGCCCACGCGTCGCAGCTCGATGAAGAAGGGCGCGTCTTGCGCGCGGAGAGCCTGCCGATGAAGCTCGCGCGCCGCACGGGGCTGCTGCACGACGGGTATTGGCTCGCCTCCGGCGCGGTGGGCCGGCTGCGCCGCGGCGTGCCACGGCGGAACCGGCCGACGATGGTCGCAGTGCTGCGCCCGACGCGGGGCAGCTAGCCACTACGAAAACCGTATCGGCGCCGGAGCGCGCCTGTTATGCTTGATCTCGGTGCGGCATGAACATTTCCATAGGGAAGCCACGCCGCGGGCGGAAACCTAGCGGCTCGTGACGCGCGACCACGACGTCTTGGTCCTCGGCGCCGGCTTGGCCGGCATGCGCGCCGCACTCGAAGCGGCCCGCAATGGCGCCGATGTGGCGATCGTCACCAAGGTCCACCCGATTCGCAGCCACTCGAGCGCCGCGCAGGGCGGGATCAACGCCGCGCTCGGCGAGGGCGATAGCTGGGAATCCCACGCATTCGACACGGTCAAGGGCAGCGATTATCTCGCCGACCAGGACGCCGTGGAGATCATGACGCAAGAGGCGCCGCGCGATATTATCGAGTTCGAGCACATGGGCGTCATCTTTTATCGCGCGCCCGACGGCAAGCTCGGCACGCGCGCGTTCGGCGGCGCGTCCCAGGCTCGAACCTACTTCGTCGGCGACATCACCGGCCAGGCGCTGCTGGTAACGCTCTACGATCAGATTCTCAAGGCCGGCGTCAAGGTGTACGAAGAGTGGTTCGCCACGAAACTGCTAATGGAAAACGGCGCCTGCCGTGGTTTGGTCGCACTGGAAATGCTCACGGGCGAGCTGCACCTGCTCCGTTCCAAGGCGGTCGTCGTTGCGAGCGGCGGACTCGGCCGCCTCTACGAGCCGAGCACGAACGCGCTGATGTGCACGGGCGACGGCTATTCCCTCGCCTACCGCGCCGGCGCGCCGTTGATGGACATGGCGATGGTGCAGTATCATCCCACGACGCTCGCCGGCAGCGGTTTCCTGATGACCGAAGCTGCGCGCGGTGAAGGCGCGTATCTGCTCAACTCCGAGGGTGAGCGCTTCATGAAGCGTTATGCGCCCAATAAAATGGAACTCGCCGCCCGCGACGTGACCTCGCGCGCGGAGGCGACCGAGATCGCCGAAGGCCGCGGCATCAACGGCAACGTGCTGCTCGATCTCCGCCATCTCGGCCCAGACGTCATTTTGAAGAAGCTTCCGCAGATTCATGAGATGGCCGTTGACTATCTCGGCATCGACATGATCAAAGAGCCCGTGCCGGTACGCCCCGGCATGCACTATCAGATGGGCGGAATCAAGACCGACGTGAGCGGTGCGACGGTCGTGCCGGGACTCTACGCCGCCGGCGAGGTGGCGTGCGTCAGCGTGCACGGCGGCAATCGTCTGGGGGCAAACTCGCTCCTCGATACGATCGTCTTCGGTCGCCGTTCGGGCCACGCGTCGGCGCAATACGCCGCGCAAACGGTGCGCAGCGGCGGCGGCGAGGACCTGCTGCAATCGGAGCAGGCTCGGCTGCAAGGGTTGCTCGACCGCCCGTATTCCGGCGAGACCTGCGCCGGTCTGCGGTTGGAGCTCGCCACGATGATGGACGAGAAGGTCGGCCTGTATCGCAGCGACGAGGGCCTGCACGAAGCGCTCGACCAGCTGCGCGAATTTCGGCGGCGCTATGAAAACGTCGCGGTCGGCGACAAGAGCCGGGTCTTCAATCAGGCGCTCACGTTCGTGCTCGAGCTGGGCTTTCTGCTCGACTGCGGCGAGACGATCATCCGCGACGCGTTGATCCGCAAGGAGAGCCGCGGCGCGCACACGCACGTGGACTATCCCGACCGCAACGACGAGGATTGGATGGTCCATACGCTCTTGACGGATCGCGGCGAGGAAGAGCCCGAGATCTCGCACTTGCCCGTGACGATCACTCGCTGGAAGCCCGAGGTACGAACCTACTGATGCAATTCACGATCGAGGTGGGCCGCTACAACTCCGACGGCAACTATGCGCCGAACGCCGTTCCCGGAGAGCCGTATCCGCCGCCTTGGAATCGATCGCCGGTACGGCGTTACCAAACCTACACCGTCGACCTTCCCGTTCATGCGGTCGTCTTGGACGCGTTGATCGCCATTCGCGAGTACCAAGATCCGTCGCTCGCCGTTCGCTGCGCTTGCCGCAGTGCGATCTGCGGATCGTGTGCGATGTGGATCAACGGCCACGCGCATCTGGCGTGCAAGAGCAAGCTGCAAGAGTTTACCAAAAATGGCAAGACGCGCGTGGAGTCGGCGCCATCTATGCCCGTGATTCGCGACCTCGTGTGCGACATGCAGCCGTTTTGGGACAAGCACCTCGCGGTGAAGCCGTGGCTCCAGGCGAAAGAGCCCGTGCCGCCGTCCGATCAAGAGTATCGCGTCCCGAATGCCTCGATGGAAGAGTTGATTCAGGAAGTCTCCTGCATCAGTTGCGGCGCGTGCCTGATGGATTGCGAGTCGTTTGCCGTTAACCCCGACTTTCTTGGTCCGCAAGCCTTAGCCCAGGCCTATCGCTACGCGGGCGATCCTCGCGACGCACAGACGAAAGAGCGCTTGGGCGAGTACAGCAAGCCGGGCGGCGTATGGGACTGCACCCACTGCTATGAGTGCGTCACGCAGTGCCCGAAGGGCGTCGCTCCGCTCGAGCAGATCCTCAAGCTGCGCCGGATGGCCGTGGACGCGGGGTACACGAACAATGCGGGGACACGCCATGCCGACGCGTTCGCAAGCTCCGTGAAGCATAGCGGCCGGCTGAACGAGCTCACGCTGATGCCGAAGTCGACGGGATTCTTCAACATCGTAGGACAGCTCAAGACGCTGCCCAGCGCAATCAACATGATTCGGGCCGGAAAGCTTCCACCCCTGATTCACAAAGCGATTCCCGGCGTGAACCGCATCAAGGCGATTTTCGAACGGGTCGGAGGACGGTTTAAGTGAAGGTCGCGTTCTTTCCCGGCTGCGTCTCGAAGGGCGCCTGCCCGGAGCTGTACGTCTCCGCAAATCTGATCGCCGAGCCGCTCGGGCTGGAGCTGCACGAGCTGACGCAGGCGCCGTGCACCGGAGCGGGCGTGCTGAGCGAACAAAATCCCGAGTTAGCGGACGCGCTCAACGGTCTGACGCTGGCAATGGCGGAAAATGAAGGCGCCGACCTGATGACTATCTGCAGCACGTGTCAGGGCGTGCTGTCGAATCATAACTATACCTTTTCGCAGGACCCAAGCCGCCTCGACCGCGCCAACGCCACGATCGCCGATCAAGGTTTCAGGTACGGCGGAACGACGAAGGTCAAGCATCTGCTCTGGATGCTGTTCGAGGATATCGGCATCGAGCGCGTCACGGCCGCCATCAAGCGCAAACTCACCGGGCTGAAGGTCGCCCCGTTCTACGGCTGCTACATCCTGCGGCCGGTTGAATCGCTCGGCCTGCGCGAACGTCCCGAACGCAAGACGTATCTCGAGCGGCTGATCGCGTTGCTCGGCGCCGAGCCCGTGGAATACCGCGGCTCGACGAAGTGTTGCGGCTTCCCGATGCTCACGTTCAATCGCGACAAGGCGTTGGCGATGGGCGGCAATCACATTCTCGAAGCCAAGGAGAAGGGCGCGGATCTTCTCGTGACGCCCTGCCCGCTCTGCCATCTCAATCTCGACGGGCAACAGCCCGACGCGGCGCGCGTCCTCAAACAAGAGATCGACGTGCCGATCTTCCACCTGCCGCAGCTGCTCGGCTTAGCGTTCGGGATGGAGCCCGAACAGCTGCGTCTCAATCATCATGTCGTGCCGACCAAGGGCGCGTTAGAAAAAGTCGAGCTCAAAGTTTAAATAAAGGAGTCGCTCTTGCCTCATATCGTTTCAGTGCGGCGCTTCGGCGCCGCGATGGCGCTCGGCGCCATCCTCACCGGTTGCTCCAACTCCGCGGCGTTCGCGCCGACATCGGGGAGCGATTCATCGAACGCCGCGGTGCAGCGCACCCGCGTGCTCGCCGGCGGCCACGGCCCGCGCTCGCGCGCGACGGGAGCGGCCGCCCGCGGGTGGCTCTCGCCGGATGCCAAGCACCGGCGAAAAGGCCTCATCTATTGGGGAAGCTACGATAAAAACACGATCACGATCTATTCAGCGCGAGGTACGAATGGCAAGGAGAAGGGTCAAATCACGACCGGTCTTTCGAACCCCGAGCGTCTCTTCGTCGACACCGCGCACAACGTGTACGCGACCAACCTCGGCAACAATACGATCACGGCGTATCAGCCCGGCCAGACCTCGCCGTTCTTGACGATCAGCAACGGCGTGAATTCGCCGACGGGGCTCACCGTGGATGCGGCCGGGACCGTGTACTGCGCCAACGTCGGCAACGACACGATCACCGTCTATCCGAAGGGTCAGACATCGCCCTCGTTGACGATTCCGACCTCGAGTAGCCCGGAGTACTTGGCGACGGATGCATCGGACAACCTCTACGCATCGATCAACACCCAGGTCTGGGAGTTTGCGCCAGGATCGACGACCGGGAAGAACTTGGGGCTGGCCGTCTCCAGTCCCGGTGCGCTCGAGGTTGACAAGGCCGGCAATCTGATCGTGCTCGACCTCAGCACCATTGATTACTTCCCCGCGGGCAAGACGCAGCCGACGAAGCAGATCAGCGTCACCGCCGGCTTTCCGTTCGCGTTCGCGTTGAGCGCGGACGAGAAGGCGCTCTACGTCAGCGAGGGGAGCGGCAGCACGTTCATCATCCAGCACGTGCGTTATCCAAACGGGACGACGCTGGCGAACAAGCTGACCACCAACGGCGGCGAATGGCCGTTGGCCGTGAGTCCGGATAACGCACTGGGCGGCTGATTCGCTAAAGGTTGTGCGCGCCGGGTGACGTATTTGTCGTAAGTTACGACTTCGTTTGACCTAAGGAGCTTTATCGTGCTTCAGTGCACTCTTTTGCGCTCTTCCATAAGCGGCTGCAGCGCCGTTGCCCTCGGTGCGCTGCTCGCCGGTTGCGCTTCGGGGTCGCTTGGGCCGCCGGCCGGTTCAGGTGGTGCCGCTCCCCAGTCGCACGCGATGGGAACGTCCGCGAACGGGTGGGCCTCGCCGGATGCGCGACGCCGGAAAAAGAGCCTGATCTACTGGGCCGATTACGATAAGGGCAAGGTCACCATTTTTTCTGCCCGCGGCGTCAACGGGCAGCAGAAGGGCATAATCACGACGGGCCTGTCGAACCCCCAGCGCCTTTTCGTGGACGCGGCGCGCAACGTGTACGCGAGCAACATCAGCAACAATACGATTACGGGCTATCACCCAGGCCAAACTTCGCCGTTTTTGACCATCGGTACCGGCGTTAACTCGCCGACGGGCCTAACGGTGGATGCCGGCGGAACGGTGTACTGCGCGAACGTCGGAAACGATACGATCACCGAGTATCCTCTCGGTCAAACTACGCCGTCGCTGACCATTACGCTGGGCGCCAACCCGGAATATCTCGCCACCGACGCTTCGGATAATCTCTACGCCACGGTCGGCACGGCCATTTACGAGTACGCCCCAGGATCGAAAACCGGGAAAAACCTCGGGCTCAATGTCAGCGCCCCCGGCGCTTTGGAAGTCGATAAGGCCGGAAACATCATCCTGCTCGATAGAGACACGCTCGATTACTTTCCAGCCGGTCAAACGCAGCCGTCGAAACAGATCAAGGTGACCGGCGGGGCCCCGTTCGGACTTTCGTTGAGCGCGGACGAGACAACGCTGTACGTCAGCGTTAATAGCGGCAGCACGTTCGTCATCAAGGACATCAGCTATCCGAACGGCACGACGCTGGCGAACAAGCTCACGACCAACGCGGGCCAGTGGCCGCTGGCCGTCAGCCCGGATAACGCGCTCGGAGGTTAGTTACGCGGCGGCGGCGCCGCGGTCGGACAGTCTTTAAGGATCGTCATCCCGTCCGGCGTGCTGTGCGCGATGACGTACTGCACGAGTGGCGGCTCGTCGAGCAGCTTTCCGGAAGGTGGCGGCTGAAACCGCATCGGGAAGGCTGGATCGCGCAGGTTTTGATTGGACCATGGGTTGGCCGACTCACTCGGGTAGTACCACGGGTAGTCGAGCAGGAGCGATTGCAGCGAGCCGTCGGCGAAATGCACCGACATCTTGATGTCAACCCAAAATCCGTGCGTCTGCGGATCGAAACGCGAACCGTGTGGATCTGAGAAGGTGACGAAACCGCAGGGCTGATCTCCGCTCGGCGCATCGGCGCCGGAACCGTTCCCGTTTCCCGCGCCGTTGCCCGATCCGGTGCCGGCATTGCTTGCATCGGCAACCTGATTTCCGTGTAGCGCGCCGGCCCACGCGGGTTTGGGGGGGAAGCGCTTTGCGGGACGTACTTGGGGTATGCCACCCTCGCTTATTCTCAGGTTAATCGCTCGGGTGGCATACCCACGCGTACGTCCCGACGTCACGTATCGAGAGATTTTTGGCAGCAAGAACGCGTCGCGGGTTAGGCGCCTTGGCGTCGGACGAAGGTGCGGATGCGGTGTGGGGGCGGGCGGCCGAAGGGTGACGTGGGTGAGCCGCGTCCGAGTGATAATTTCGCGCGGCGCCAGCCGAGGCGGTGCGGTCGCGGGAATCAGGCCGGCCGCGGCCTCGTGCAGCGCGATCGAGATCGCGAAGGCGAGGAAGATGCGACGGCGAGTAGAGTTTCCAAAAAGAACGCCGAGCCGGTCGCTATGGAACGGCTCGGCGTAACGCCATCCTAAGGCTTTACGGCGGATTGGTACCGTACGTCTGTACGTACCACTGCCTGAACTGGTCGTAGGTCGGATAGTAGCCGTACTTGTGGTAGAACCAGTCGCGATACGCGTCTTGGCGACGCGTCACTTCCTGCTCCTGCTGCCTTTTTTCGCGCACTTTGTGGTTGTAATTGACCACCAGCGGTATCGAGCCCGCGGTAACGGCGGTGACGAGCAAGATCGTATTCGTGGTGCCGTTCGCGAGAGCCGGCGCGGCCAACGAAACGCCAAGCGCTACGGCCATCGCGGCGGCTAGGGCATGCGTTCTCTTCATCAACCTTCCTTTCTGCAGGCCCATCAATCGTCCAACTGTAAACCCGCTTCCCGTGGAGATCGACAGCCTGATTCGAGCGATCCCTGATTTTCCGATTCCAGGGATCCTTTTCCGTGACATTACCCCGTTGTTGAAAGATAAGCAAGGCTTTCGGCGCGCGATCGACCTTTTTGTGGAGCGATTCAAGGGCCGCGGGATCGATTATGTCGTGGCGATGGAGGCCCGGGGCTACATCTTTGGAGCGCCGATTGCCTATGCGCTCGGAGCCGGTTTCATCCCGGTACGCAAGCCGGGAAAGTTACCGTACGAAAGACTGAGCGAAGAGTACGCGCTGGAATACGGCACCAATACGCTCGAGGTTCACTCCGACGCCATCGGCAAAGGCGATCGCGTCTTGGTGGTGGACGATTTGCTCGCCACCGGTGGCACGGCGGCCGCGACGGCGCGACTGCTGCGGCGGCTCGGTGCGACGGTCGAAGCCTACGCATTTCTCGTCGAGCTGACCGCGCTGCGCGGCCGTGCAGCCTTGACGGATGCCGAGGTCGTGGCGTTTGTCTCCTACTAAAAGCTTCTGCGCCGCCGCGCTCGCCGCGCTCTGCATCGCTCCCGCGATGGCGCGACCGCACGCAACGCCGACCCCCATGCCGACGCCCACGCCCGTCGAGGACCCCTCGATTACCAAACTCGTTCGAACGCAGTTCGTGCTCTGGCAAGCCGGCAGCGTCAACAAGGATTTGTACGCCCAGCAGGTGCTCGACAAGCTCTCCGATGCCACGATCGCACAAACGTCGAAGGGTCTCGCGCAACTCGGCGCGCTGACCGAGGTGGTGTACCTCGGACCCTGGATCGAACCGGATTTTCCGCCCGGCGCGCGCGGATTCGTGTATCAGATGCGCTGCACGATCGGGAACGTCTACCTCTTCCTCGCGCTCGATCCGCAAGGCAAGATCGCGACGATTCTTTTTAAGAATAGGCTCGACGTGGAAACGGTCACGCCAAGGCCCTCTCCGCCGCCGGCGTAGACAGCGCGCGCCCCCGGCGCGGTATAATGGCGGGACACCATGGGGATCGCGGAGCTAATCGACCGAGTTCGCCGCTACGATTCTGCCGTCGACGCAGAGGCGCTCAAGCGCGTCTACGAGCTTGCCGTCGCCGCCCACCAGGGCCAGCGACGGGCGTCGGGGGAGTCGTACATTCAGCATCCCCTCGCGGTCGCCGAGATCCTCGCCGACCTCGAGATGGACTATCAGACGATCGCAGCCGCGCTGCTGCACGACGTCGTGGAAGATACCTCGGTCACTCACGAGCAAGTGACCGAGCTCTGCGGCGAGGAAGTGGCGCGCCTGGTCGACGGCGTGACCAAGCTGACGCGCATTCCGTATCAGTCCAAGGAAGACGCTCAGGTTGAAAACCTCCGCAAGATGTTCCTGGCGATGGCCAAGGACATCCGCGTCATCATCATCAAGCTCGCCGACCGCCTGCACAACATGCGCACCCTCGGGAGCCTGCCCCCCGCGAAACAGCAAGCGATCGCGCGGGAGACGCTCGACATTTACGCCCCGATCGCCCATCGCCTCGGCATTTGGAAGATCAAGTGGGAGATCGAGGACGAGTGCCTGCGCTATCTCGACGCCGCGGGCTACCACGACATCGTCGAGCGCGTCGCCAAGACGCGCGGCGCGCGCGAGGCCGACGTCAACGACGCAATCGGCAGCCTGCGGCGGGAGTTCGCGAACCTGAAACTCAACGCCGAGATTCAGGGACGCCCGAAACATTTCTATTCGATCTATTCGAAGCTGAGCAAGGGCCGCGATTTCTCGACGATCTACGACCTGACGGCGATCCGCATCATCGTGGACAGCGTGAAGGATTGCTATGCGGCACTCGGCGCCGTGCACGCCATGTGGACGCCGTTGCCGGGCCGCTTCAAAGACTACATCGCGATGCCCAAGCCGAACATGTACCAGTCGCTGCACACGACGGTCATCGGCCCGACCGGCGATGCGCTCGAGATACAAATTCGCACGTGGGAGATGCACCGCACGAGCGAGTACGGAATTGCCGCCCACTGGCGCTACAAGGAAGGCGGCAAGGCCGACCAGTTCGAGAACAAGCTTTCGTGGCTGCGCGCGCTGCTCGAGTGGCAGAAAGACATGCGCGACTCCCGAGTCTTCATGGAAAACCTGAAGCTCGATCTGTTCGATTCGCAGGTATTCGTCTTTTCGCCGCGCGGCGACGTCTATTCCATTCCCGCCGGCGGCACGCCGCTGGACTTCGCCTATCAGGTGCACACCGACGTTGGCAACCATTGCGTCGGGGCGAAGATCAACGGGCGCATCGTTCCGCTCGACTACGCGATGCGCAACGGCGACATCTGCGAAATTCTCGTTAACAAGTCGAGTGGACGTCCGTCGCTCGACTGGCTCTCGATCGTCAAGACCTCCGGCGCCAAACACAAGATCAAACAGTGGTTCCGCAAGGAACGTCGGGAAGAGAACGTGCTCGCAGGCCAAGAAGCGCTGGAGCAGGAGCTGGCGCGCGCAGGATTGCGCACGGATCTGGCGCGCGGCGAGCTGATCGAACGGATTGCGGGGCGAATGAACTACACGACGCCCACGGATCTCTTTGCTGCCATCGGCTTCGGCGACGCGTCGGCGCAGGCCGTGACCAATCGGCTTCGCGACGAGTTCAAGCACGACAACGTTGTAGACTTCAGCAAGATCGGGCGCAAGCCGGCGGCCCGCCGGAGCGTGCGACGCTCGAGCGGCGTGCGCGTCGCCGGCGTGGACGACGTGCTCGTGCGGCTGTCGAAGTGCTGCTCGCCCGTTCCCGGCGATCCCATCATCGGTTACGTCACGATCGGGCGGGGCGTCAGCGTGCATCGAGCGGACTGCCCGAACATCGCCTTCATGAACGCGACGCCCGAGCGAATCTTGCAGGCGCAGTGGCTCGAGGACGCCACGCTCACGCACGGCGTCGACGTTGAGGTCGAAGCCGACGACCGCTCGCAGCTGCTGCAAGATATCATGGCGGTATTCTCAGAGGTCAAGACGCAGGTGAGCTCGGTGAACGCACGCGTGAGGCGCGACGGAGTCGCCGTCGCGAGCCTCACGGTTCAGATCCGTGACTTGGACCATCTGCACAAGCTCTTGGTCAAGCTCGAAGGGCTCAAGAACGTTCGCCGCGTGTATCGCGTCACCAAGCGCGAACGCAGCGCCCTGTAAACGCACCGGCACGCGTGCCGTCGTTCCATCTCCTCGTGCCGGAGGCCGCGGCATTCGTGGCCGGCGCGATGAACAGCGTGGCCGGCGGCGGCAGTTTTCTCTCCTTCCCCGCACTCGTTTTTGCGGGCATTGTCCCGATCTCGGCCAACGCGACCAACAACGCGGCCATGTGGGTCGGCACCATCGGCAGCGCGCGCGGCTATCGCGAAGAGCTCCGGGAACACCGCGGCCTGCTCTTGCCGGCGATCGTTGCCAGCGTCCTAGGCTCGCTCATCGGGGCGTGTCTGCTGTTGGTGACGCCGCAGGCGCTCTTCGCCCGTATGATTCCATGGCTTCTGCTGTTTGCGACCGTTGTTTTTGCAGTGAGCCCGTATTTAACGCGCAACGCGCCGGCGATTCCGCGCCATGCGCCCTGGCAGATCGCCGTGCAGTTTGCGGTGGCGATCTACGGCGGCTATTTCGGCGCGGGCATGAGCATCCTGATGCTGGCGGTGCTTGCGTTCTCAGGCTTGCCGAGCTTCAATGCGCAGAACGCAATCAAGAACATGTTGGCCGTTTCGATCAACGGGATCGCGCTCGTGCCGTTCGTCATCGCGCGCATCGTGGACTGGCGCTTCGCCGTGCCGATGGCGGTTGCCGCGGCGCTCGGAGGATACCTCGGTGCCCGCTTCTTTCGTCGCGTGCCACAGCGGATTTCGCGCTTGCTTGTCGTCGCAATCGGCGTCGCGATGACTATGGTTTTCTTCTTGCGAACTTTTCGCTAAAAAGGTGACGGCGGTCGCTTGCCGGTTGCAGGGCGCCCAAAATCGGCATTCGAAGGCCCTTTCTCCCCGTTTATCACTGAGTTATCAGCGAGGTTAAGAATGTTTTGGAACCATCGTGCGGCGCTGGTGGTCGTCGCAGCGCTTCTCGCCACGTCGGCGTGCGGCGGAAACAACTCCGTACCATCAGCCGGCTTCGCCGGAAATTCGACGTCGCAGGCACAGAACCGGATCGCGCCGGCCAACGTGGATACCACGTCGATCTTGAAGCGATTGAAGAAATCCGTCGTCATCGGCTCGACGGTCGATCCGACGAACGGCGACATGGGCCCGACCTCCATCTACATTGCCGGCACGACGCTCGGCAAGCTCAAGAAGGGTCAGTTGGTCGTTTGCAACTATGCGGACTCATCCGGAACGGCCGGAAACGGAACGACGACCGAAATCCTCGGTCCGCAGGCAAATTCGCAGCCGGTGACGTTCGTTGCCGACGCGCGAATCAAGGGTTGTGACGGCGACGCGCTCAGCAGCGGCAACTACATGTATGCCGCCGGCCACACGAGCGGCCTCCTTGCGGCGTTCACCGACAAGGGCAAATTCTACAAGAAATATGGACCGCCGCTGCAGGCGCCGTCGTCGGACGTTGACGCGGCAAACCCCGGATTGTATTCGGCCGAGTACATGTTCACGACCGATGCCAAGACCGGCTCGATCGTCAGCTTCAGCATCAACAACTACGGCAATCCGCGTCCGACGCAAGTGGTGACCGGATTCGACGTAAACAACGGATCGGGCTGGAGCGTTCTCGGGCCTTCCGGCATCCAGTACAGCAAGAAGTTGGACGCGCTCTACGTCGTTGACGGCGTGGACGACACCATCGTCCAGATCACCCATGCCAGCAACCTGCTCGTGAAGGACGAGATCACCATATTACCGGGCGGAACGACCTTCAAGTGCAAGCACAAGAGCGTGACCTGTGCCAAACTGGTCTATCACGGCTCGCCGCTCAACGGTCCGGTCGCGATGACGCTCCTGCCGAATGGAAACCTGATCGTCGCCAACACGATCGGAGGCAACAAGCTCGTCGAGATTGCGGCCAACGGACAGGTGCTCGACACGCGGGCCATAGACAAGAGCTCCGTGCCTCACATCTTCGGATTGCGCGCGATCGGCTCTAGCGACAGTAACGCCGCGTTGTACCTCACGGACACGAAGACGAACAAGCTCTACCTCTGGAAGCAATGAGCTGTAAACGCGCCTAAGAAAAAGAGAGCCTCGCGCATGCGAGGCTCTCTTCATACTTGGCGGGCGAACCGTTCTATTGCGTGTCGACCGGTTCTTTCGACGGAGGCTCGTGTAGGAAGTACTCAGGCCCGAAGTGATGCTTGATGGGCACGAACTTTCGCGGCTGCTGCGTGAAGTCGAAGGCGTCGTCGAGCGGGTTGGCGCGGCCGTCGGTGTAGCCTTTGCGGACCGGACCGATATTCGGCAGGTTGAACGCTTCCTCGATGAACCGCAGGATGCTGCCGAACTCGTAGGTGGTATGGGACACGTAGCCCTGTTTCGCATACGGTGAAATGATCAGGCAGGGCACGCGAATTCCGAGCCCGCGAAGGTCCATTTGCGGCGGCGACGCGTTATCGTACCAGCCGCCCCAGTCGTCCCAGACGACGACGATCGCCGAGGTGTTCCAGTACGAGCTTTGGCCGATCGCATTGACCACGTCGGCGACCCAAGATGGTCCGTGGTTGCCTTGCGACGGATGGTCGGAATCGGGCTTGCTCGGCGTCACGAAGCTGACGGATGCAAGCTGACCGGCGCTCGGGTCGGTGAGGATCTTCGTTTGCGGCGCTATGATGTTGCGATTCCAGTCGGGCCCGTAGCGGACGTATTTCATCGCCTCGAACGGCTCCCACATGCCGGCGTTCAAGACTTGCGTGGCGTAATACTTCCAGGAGACCTGCGCGCCGTCCAACACCTCGGCAATCGTGCGCCATTGATCGAAACAGGGAAACGGGCCTTTGAAGCTGTGTTTATGCCGGTTGTTCGTGATGTACGAGCTCTTCGTTCCGGGAACAGAATCGCAGTCGTCCGGAGCTGTTTGCGGAAAATCCACCTCGGCCGTCTCCGGGGTATGGGTGAGATTATCGGTGCCGGCGACCAGCGTGAGGTGACCCGTAA
>JAFAXS010000172.1 GCA_019240755.1 Vulcanimicrobiota bacterium | reverse complement strand
CAGCCATCGTGATCGAGCCGATTCAGGGGCGCGCCGGCGTCATCGTGCCGCCACGCGGCTACCTCGCGGCGCTGCGCGAAATTTGCAGCGCATGTAAGATCGTGATGATCGTGGACGAGATCTACACCGGTTTCGGACGAGCCGGAGATTGGTTCGCGATCGAAGCGGAGGGCGCCGTCCCCGACATACTCTGCGTCGGCAAAGCACTTGGTTCGGGCGTGCCGATCAGCGCCGCCGCGGGACGATCGGAGCTGATGGACGCGTGGCCTCCGTCGCTGGGCGAGGCATTGCATACCTCCACTCATCTGGGCGATCCGCTCGGCTGTGCCGCAGCCTTAGCAACGATCGACGAGATGCGGCGCTTGGAGTTACCGGCGCGCGCGGCCGCACTCGGCGAAATGCTCGGCCGGCGGCTCGCGCGTCTCGCCGATCTTCCGGGTGTCGTAGCCATCCGCGGGCGCGGTCTCTTTTGGGGCGTCGAGCTCGCCGACGATTCGCTTGCGAACGCCGTCGTACGCGACGCATTGACTCATGGGGTGTTGCTGTTGCAGTCGGGAGTCTCCGGACAGACGATAACGCTGGCTCCGCCTCTCGTCATCGAAGAATCGCTGCTGTGGCGCGCGGTCGACATTTTAGGAAATACGCTCGCCGTTATCGCGCGACAGGTACCGCCACAGCGTACCTAATGCGAGCGTCGTCGCCCGTTCCTGAATCGCCTCGCGGTCGCCGCCGAGCTCAAACCGCCACGTCGTCGCCTCATCGGTGCCGTCATCGACGGCGAGCCAGATCAGTCCCAGCGGCTTTGCAGCAGTGCCGCCTGTAGGGCCGGCAATGCCGGTGATCGCCAGCCCGAGCCCGGCATTCAGCCGCACCCGTACCGCGCGTGCCATCGCTGCGGCGACTTCGGCACTGACCGCGCCATGCGCGTCGAGCGTCGCACGAGTGATGCCGAGCTGTTCGCGTTTCACCGCGTCGTCGTAGGCGACCACTGCCCCTAGGAACGTTTTCGAGGCTCCCGGTACGCCGGTCAGCGCCGCGGCGATCCGTCCGCCGGTGCACGACTCTGCGACCGCCAACGTAAGGTTACGCTTCTCGAGCAGTCGTTCGACGGCGCTCGCGGGCGAAGCGTCATTGCTGCCAAAGATAAAACCGCTCAGGCGCGACTCGATCTCTCGGCGGAGCGGCGCGATCAACTCGTGCGCGGCCGTGACGGAGGCGGCCTTCGCCATGACCTTCACATCCACCCGATAGCTCTGCGCCAGCACCGCGATTTTAGGATTTTCGGACGATCGAAAGAGCTGGTCAATGCGGTGGTCGACCTCCGACTCACCGAGGCCGATCGTGTGAAGCACGAAGGTGACGATCGTTTCGCGGGCTTGCAGACGCTCTCGCAAGTATGGTAGCAGCCGATCGACGATCATCGGCTTCATCTCGCGAGGAACGCCGGGCACGCATGCGACAAACTTGCCGTCGCGCGAGAACGCGACGAACCCGGGCGCGGTTCCATTCGGGTTGCGCAACGGCAGGCTGCCTCGCGGAAGCTCCGCCTGTTTGCGGTTGTTTGAACGCATTTGCCGGCCGAGCGCCGCAAAGGTGCGCTCCATCTGTTCCAACGCCGGCTCGTAGAGCTCCACGTCGAGTTCGAGGGCATCGCAGACCGCCTCTTTCGTGAGATCGTCGATCGTTGGGCCTAACCCGCCCGTCGTAATTGCTCCATCCGCGCGGGCCAAGATCTCGCTAAGCAACGCCGCGATTCGCTCGCGATTGTCTCCGACGGCGTGCGTTGCACGAACGTCGATGCCGGCTTCGCTGAGGCGTTGCGCGATAAACGCCGTGTTCGTATCCACCAACTGTCCCAACAAGAGCTCGGTGCCGACGGCGACCAGCTCGACGCTAGCCATCCGATTCCTCGAACCATGGCGGGTATGCAAACTCAACCGTCGCCTCGAAGCCCCGCGCTGCATCGATCATCGCCCGCCGGCGAATCGGCGAATCTTCGGGCCCTGGGTTCTCGGCGCGCGTGCGCGCGCGCGAAGACGCAAGGTGCTTGACGAATCGCTCGAACTTTCGGTCCATCGCGCGCTGCAGGGCCATCTTCAAAATCTTCGCAACTCGCGGCGCGAGGCCGGCGGTGGAAATTGCGACTCGCACCGGCCCCGCCTTGGCAATCGCGGCCATCGCGACGAAGCCGTACTTGGGCTGGTCGATGCAGCAAAGCAAAAACTTGCCGCGCTCGGCCCATTGCCGAAGCCGCGCCGATAACTTTTCATCCTGGGGCGTCGAGATGACGAAGAAGACGTCGCCCAGATCGGTTTCGCTCACCGCTTCGGGGTCGTACAGGCGGCGCACGGTGGCCCCGGCCTCCGTCAGCGCTGTAGCCTTCTCCACTGCTTCCCGGTCTTCGGCGGAGCCGATCACGACGCAGACTCGGCCCTCGAGATTGAGACTCACCGGAAAGAACGGTCTGCGGAGCACTAAAAATCGACCGGGCGCAGATAGAACTCGTTGATGGCCGTGTTCGTGAGCATCGCCGTCGTCGGCAGGTGGCGCTTCCAGTGGGTCGCGTCAACGCGGCCGCGGACCAGCGCAACGTCGCTCGCCGAAAAGCCGCGTTCGATCATCTGTCTATCTGAATAACCGAGCAGCAGTTTCGCCAGAATGGCATCCGCTCGAGCGTACGTTATTCCGAGGTCGGCTTCGTCGGTTTGATTGGCCTGCAAGTCCGCGCTCGGCGCTTTCTCGATCAGCGACTGCGGCACTCTCAAGTGGCGCGCCAACTCCCAGACTTGACTCTTGAATAAGTCTCCGATCGGATTGACCGGCGGCGTGTCGTCCGCGTGCCACGTGAAATAGCCCAAGAGCCGCTCCGTTTTGTTTCCCGTTCCGATGGGCAGCGCGCCGAGCTTAGCCGACTGGTCGAAGAGCACGAGCATCCGCATTCGCGCCATGACGTTGCCACGCCGGCGCGCATCGGCGTCGGGTTCCAACCCCAGGTAACCGTCCACCGCGGCGGTGATCTCGATCGTCACACAGTGAATCTTCAACGCGTCTACGACGCTCTGCGCGTCGGAAAGGCTGGACGGATGCGACGTCTTATAGGGCATCCGGATGGCGTAGACGTTCGCCGGTCCGAGCGCCCGGGCACATAAAAACGCCGTTACCGCCGAATCGACGCCGCCCGAGAGCCCCAGCACGGCACGTTCGATTCCGCGGCGTTCGAGCAGCTCGTCACGCAAGAAGGCGATCAACCATTGCGCCGCCACCGCGGCATCGATGGCCGGCGGTTCCGTTTCGCGCAATGCGGACTCAACGACCGTCAGCATCGTGCTCGCGGCGGCGGATCGGCAGTTCTTCGTCGAGCAACAAGTCCGGCAACACAGAGTGAAGGTCGCCGAGCAACGGCAGGCTCGCACGCGCCAAATCGATCTCTCGCAGGTCCAGGTCGGCGCGGACGATGCACGATTCCGCCGGAGGCGCCTGCACCAACACCGTGCCACGCGGATCGACGACGCATGACGATCCGGTCATCCCCTTTCCCCCCTCGAATCCCGTGAGTCCGGCATAGATGACGAAGATGCCGTGCTCGATCGCGGCTTGCCGGAGCACGTCGCGCCACTGCGCGATGCTCTCGAGTTCTCCCGGGTGCTCGATTCCGCGCCCCGGCGAGGCGCTCGGAACGACAAGCACGCGCGCGCCCTTGATCGCCGCGATCGTCGGCACGATCGCATGCCATGCGTCCTCGCAAATCGTCAGCGCCATCGCTCCGAAACGCGTCGCAAAAACTCCCAGGTGGTGTCCTCGCGAGAGAAAGCGTTCTTCGTCGAAGACGCCATACGTGGGCAGAAACAACTTGCGATGCAGGTGGAGTATCCGCTCTTCGTCGGGCTCGACGTGCAGGTACACGGCGCTGTTGTAGTACGTGCCGGCATCGTTCTCGTAAAAGCCGGCGACGAGATCCACCGGTCTCTGCACGGATGTGCGCCACGCGTCGGCCAAGTCCCGCGAAAACTTCGGCGCGCTCAACGCGAGATTGTACCCGGCGCCCTCGAGAAAGTAGCCGGTCAGCGCGGCCTCGGGAAGCACGACCAAGTCGGGAGCGTCATCACCGAGCTGAGCGAAGGCTTCGCTAACCTGCCGCAGATTTTTCTCGTAGTCTCCCTTGGACGGTTTGGTCTGCAGAATCGCCACGCGCAACCGCGCGGGCTCGTCATTCATGGGCGGCTCCCGCAACGCTCGTCGACAGTTCGACCTGCTCGTCGCCCGGGGCTTTGACGCCGAGTTGCGCCGCACAGGCCTCGGCCGGATACGTCCAGATTTCCGCGAGCGTCGGGTGCAGATGCGGAATGCGCATGAACTGGTCGACGGTAGCGTCAAAGTTCATCGCGACGATAACTTCGTGGATGAGCTCCGAGCCCTGCGGTCCGATAACGCATGCGCCGAGAATCTTACCCGTGATTCGATGTGCCATCATCTTGACGAAGCCCTTGGTCTTTGCCAAGCACTGCGCCTTACCGTGTTCGGCGAAGTCGTACCGCGCGCTGACATAGGGGACCCGATCGCGCCGCAGCTCCTTCTCGCCCATTCCGACTGCGGCCACTTGAGGATCCGTAAAGAGCGTGTGCGCTCCGACGAGGCGGTAGTCCGCTCGTTCGTACGCATCGGTGCACGCGTTGCGGGCCGCGACTTCGCCTTGGTAGATCGCAACGTGAACCAGCATCTGTCCTCCGGTGACGTCTCCGACGGCATAGATCGCGGGGTTGCTCGTTCGCAGCGTCGCATCCACGCGAATCGCGCCCCCCTGGTCGCACTCCACTCCCGCATTTTCGAGCGCGAGCTCGCTCGAATTCGCAGAACGGCCTAGGGCGTAGAAGATTTCGTCGGCCGCAACCGCGCGCTCGTCACCGTACCGCTCGAAGCGGACGACCTTCGCGTCGCCGCGCTTCTCGACGCCAAGGAGTCTCGTCTCAGAGAGCACCGGGATTCCGTCTTCC
>JAFAXS010000099.1 GCA_019240755.1 Vulcanimicrobiota bacterium | reverse complement strand
CGCGCCGCATCAAGGCGATTCTGACCGTCGAATATCAAGACAGCCCGCAGGCGCGTAAACTCCTGAGCGACTGATTCCGAAAGGCACGCATGGATCCGGTTCTCGCCGACCGCCTGCAGTTCGCCTTCACCTTGATGTTCCACTATCTCTTTCCGATCGGTACGATCGGGCTGGCGCCGTTCGTGGCGGCCTATACGTGGAAGGCCGCCCAAAATATAGATGAGGAATCCGGCCGTATCGCCGCATTCTTGACGCGCATCTTCGCAATCAACTTCGCCGCTGGTGTGGTGACGGGCATCCCAATGGAGTTTCAGTTCGGCACGAACTGGGCCGCCTTTTCGCGGCGCAGCGGTGCCGTGGTCGGGCAACCGCTAGCAATGGAGAGCATGTTTGCGTTCTTTCTGGAATCGGTGTTCTTGGGCGTGCTGCTCTATCGGCGCAACCGGCTTCCGACGCCGCTGGCGGCGTGGTCTGCCGTCCTGGTGTGCGCGGGATCCTGGCTCTCGGGCTTTTTCATCGTCGCGACCAATGCCTGGATGCAGCATCCCGTCGGATACAGCCTCGCGCCCGACGGCACGATCCGGCTCGAGAGCATTTGGGCGGTGCTCGGTTCGCCGTTTCTGCGCTGGCAGTTCGCGCACGTCCTGACGGGAGCGCTAGTGGCCGGCGGGTTCATCGCCGGCGGCGTGGGCGCGTACTATTTGCTCGCTCGCCGCGAGGTCGCGATCGGTCGGCGGCTGGTGCACGCCGGTGCGATCGTCGCCTTGATCTTTTCCTTGATCGCCGTGTTTCCCACGGGTGACCGCAACGGCAGCGACGTCACGACGTATCAGCCGGTCAAGTTGGCGGCGATGGAAGGCCTCTTCTCGACGACGCGCGGCGCGCCGCTTGCGATCATCGGAATGCCCGACGTCTCGCGCGGACAGCTGATCGACCCAATCGTCGTCCCGGAGTTTCTGAGTTTCCTTGCATATGGCAACTTTCGGGCCAACGTCAAGGGGCTCGACGCGTACGCGCGCGAGCTTTGGCCGCCCGTGGAGCTCACGTATTACGCGTACCACGTGATGGTCGGCCTGGGCACGATCTTCGTAGCCGTCGCGGCGCTGGCCGTTGCGCTGCTGTTGCTCGGACGGCTGTGGACGGCGCGCTGGATGCTCTGGCTGCTGTTGCTGTTGATGCCCTTTCCGTACATCGCGAACGAGGCGGGTTGGATCACGACGGAAGTCGGCCGTCAGCCCTGGATCATTTACGGTCTCATGCAAACCGCGCGCGGCGGCTCGCCCAACGTCGCTGCGGGCGAAACGGTCTTTACCCTGATCGGATTTGCCGGCATGTACTTCTTGCTCGGCGTGCTCTTCCTCTATCTCGTCTTGCGCGAGATCGCCCTCGGCCCGTCGGCCGTACGCGAAACGTGAGCACGCTCGGCTTCGTCGTGATCGCCTTCATGCTCGGGATGTACGTGATGCTCGACGGCTACGACCTCGGCGTCGCGGCCGTCATACCCGCGATCGCCCGAAGCGACAGGGAACGAGCGGCCGCGATCGCGGCGATCGGACCGTTTTGGAACGGCAACGAAGTGTGGCTCATCGCCGGCGGAGCGGCCCTCTTCGCGCTCTTTCCCACGGCCTACGCAGCTGCGTTTTCCGGATTCTACCTGCCTTTCATCATCGTGCTATGGCTGCTGATGTTTCGCGGAATTGCGATCGAGTTGCGCGACCATATCGCGAGCGACCTGTGGCATCAGTTTTGGGACGCCGCATTCTCTATATCGAGCACCCTCTTGATCGTGCTCTTTGGCGTCGCGCTCGGAAACCTGTTGCGGGGCCTCCCGCTCGGCGCCGGAGGTTACTTCTTGGGGACCTTCGCCTTCTTGCTGAATCCCTACGCAGCGTTGGTAGGACTCTTCGCGTTGATCGCGCTGATGCAGCACGGCGCGCTGTTCGTAGCGTTGCGCGTTGATGGAGCCTTGGGCGGCCGCGCGCGCAACGCGGTGCAGTCGCTGTGGTGGGGCACGGCGGCGCTCTACGTCATGGCGACCGTGGCGACGTTTTCGGCGCATCCACCCGCGACGCCGTGGATCTTCGCGTTGCCGGTTTTGTCGCTCGGCGCCCTCGTCGGTGTGCGGTGGTCGGTTGCGGTTGGGAACGGGGCGCTCGCGTTCGCGGCCTCCTGCCTGTTCATCGCGAGCCTCGTGGCGGCGGC
>JAFAXS010000165.1 GCA_019240755.1 Vulcanimicrobiota bacterium | reverse complement strand
TCGTGTTCCTAACGCTCGAGGACGAGACGGGCCTCGTCAACGTCATCGTTCGTCCCGACGTCTATGAAGAGTTTCGGTGCCCAATTCGTTCGTCGTCCACGCTGATCGTCGAGGGGCGCCTGCAGAAGGAGAGCGGCTGCATCGACGTGATCGCGAAAAAAATCTGGAGCTTTAACGACGAAGGTATCACCCAAACGATCGCCGTCCACAGCTTCCAGTAATCGAGTCGCCGTCACGAGCCTCCTCAACATTACATCGCGCCGCTCCAATCTCACTCCTGGCTTTGCGTTCACGAGCGGGTATGCCACCCGAGCGGTTAACCTGAGAATTAGCGAGGGTGGCATACCCCGAGTGAAACGCTACTGCCAAATCCCCTTTATCTGTGGGGCCGTGCAGTCGTTGGAGATGCATGGAACTTTAAGGATCGCTTCGATGGTGTGCAATACGGAGTAGTGGTTGACGTCCTGCATGCTCTTCGCCTCCGGCTTGACCATCGGTCCCACCAAGACGGTCGCGATCTGGTTTTGACCGTTGGAATCGGGGTCGGCTTCGTCCCAGGTAAGAATCAGCAGGCCCGCATGGCTCTTATTCCACGCGATGATGGGCGGCAGATTCTTTGAAAGCCACTTGTCGCCCACCTTCACCGCGCAATCGTGCGTATCGTGGCAGAGATTGGGTGTGATCCAGACGAACGTCGCGACGCTCGCTCCGAATCCGTGGTAGACGAGGTTATCCGACGGTGGCACGTTCGTGAAATCCACCCACGGACTGTGCTTGCGCGCGTAGAGTCCGGAATAGCAGCCGGTATAGCCGTCGCGCGGCATGGACTCCGAGTAGCCGGCAAAGCTCTTGTCCGCGGCGATCAGCTCCGACGCCACGTTGGTCGCGCCGAAGCTGACGGGACACTGATCCCCGGTGACGCCTTGAGTCGATCCGGAGAAGAGCGCGAGATAGTTCGGCTCGCTCGGATGCGTGATCGCGTGACTGTTCTCGAGCAGCGCGCCTTGCGGGATCAACGTCTTGTTCAAGTACGGCGCTTGCGAGCTGCCCACAACGAGGTTGTAGTCCTTGTTCTCCATGAGCACGATCGTCACCGCAGATCCGTGCGGGCCGGCCCGGATGACGTCGGCGACGGCCGAGGCGTGCGGGAGTTGACTTCCGCTCGCCGCCACGCAGCCGCTCAAGAGCAACGCAAGAAAAACCGGCAGGCGCATCTTTGCAGAGTTTCGCGCGCCGAAAGTGGCGACCCTGGCCCATGGCGGCGAATACCGGATCCGCTATGAAGATCGTCAACTCGAAAAAGATTGTGCCGTTTCGGTGGAACTCGCCGAAAGGCACGTTCGCCGGCGAAGGCATCGAGATCTCCGAGGCGTTGGGCCGTCAGCGGGACTCGACCGACTTGCGCGAGCGTCACCCGTTCGACGTCGAGATCGTGCGCATCCCGGCCGGCAAGTCACCCTTTCCGTATCACGCGCACAGCGCGCAGTGGGAGTTCTATCACGTAATCTCGGGGCGAGGACAGGTTCGACACGACGGCGGCACGACGCCGATCGAAGAAGGCGACGCCTGCGTGTTTCAACCGGGCGAAGCCCATCAGTTCCATAACGACGGCAGCGTGGATCTGGTGCTCTACGTCGTCGCCGACAATCCGGTCGGCGAAGCGTGGTACTATCCCGATAGCGGGAAATGGGGCGTACCGATTCCGCAGCGACGGTACGTCCGTTCGACCGCGCTGGATTACTTCGACGGCGAAGAGTGACGCGGCGGGTCAGTGGCGGGCCGCGCTCGTGCTTTAAGAGCAATGGGGCGCCCAAAGCGGCGTTTCCGACGAAGAAAGCGGCCGAACGAGCGATTCCGGCAACTTCGAAACGGCTCCGGCCCTATCGCTGTAAAACGCACGGCTGGCACCTCGGGCACTAGGCCAAAGGGGTGACTCCGCTTATTCAGAAGATGCCGCTAGATGACTCGCCGGCTGTTGACGCCGCTAGGGCTCACGCTGATTTTTCTATTGCTGGTCGTCAGCGTGCTCATTGGCGGAGGCTTCTTCATTCGCTCGCTGTTAGCGCAAGCCGTGAGCAACGGCGAACGCGTTCGCGCCGCGCGGATTCTCGTCTCCGATTCGCTGCAATTCCAGGTGGACGAAGAGACCGGCGTCCGAGGCTACGCAACGGCGCGCGATCCGGTGTTGCTCGAGCCCTACTATGAGGGCCGCTCGCTGCTGCCGGCAACGCTGAGCCGGATGAACGTCCTAACGGTATCGCTGGAACTTCCCGCCGCCCAACGCCGCGTCAACGACGCGGTCGCAACCAATCGCCAATGGTTACGCCAAATCGCAACGCCGATGCTGTACGGCAAGCGGCACCCGCACGTCTTAGAGTTGCACGGTAAGATTCTCGTCGATCGGTTTCGCGCCGACATGCACGCCGTAGACGGCACGCTCGCTGCGCGCGAAGTGCAGACCGACGCACGCGCGCAGCGCGCGATCATTTGGGTCGATTCCTTCGCGATCGCGGCGGTATTGACGATCGTCCTGGCGGCGGGCATCTTCACGCTCCAGCAGTATCGCCTCGGTGTGCGGCTGGAAAAAGAACGCGAGAGAACGGAGCGGCAGCGCCGCGAGTCCGCGGAGATGCGGGCGGCCTATCAAGCCGAGAAGCGCATCGCCGATACGCTCCAGGGGGCGTTCGTGCAACGCGAATTGCCGCAGTTGCCCATGCTGCGGCTCAGCGCAACCTACGTGCCGGCGACCGAGGAAGCGAAGATCGGCGGCGATTGGTACGATGCGTTGACGTTGCCGCAAGACGGCGTGCTGCTAGCGATCGGCGATGTGGCGGGACACGGCATCGAAGCCGCGGTGGCGATGAACCTGGCGCGTCAGCTGCTGACCGCCTGCGCGCTGGTAGACCCGAATCCAGGCAGTATCTTGCAGCGAGTGAACGCGCAGCTGCTCGGGGACGCTTCGCCGATGATTACGGCGACCGTGGTGCTGGTCGAGGCGGGAAAGCCCGAGTTTTCATACGCGATCGCCGGTCATCCGGCTCCGGTGCTCCTCGAGCCCGGCGCGGGCGCGCGCTTCTTGAACACGGGGTCGCTGCCGCTCGGCGTGGCGCCCGACACGTCGTACGAGACGCGCCGGGTCGCGACGGCGCCGGGCTCGACGCTCGTGCTATACACCGACGGCGTGATCGAACACTCCAGGGATCTCTTTACCGGCGAGCGCCTGCTGCTCCACGCCGTGGAATCTGCCGTGCAAGGCCCGCAAGCCAACTTCGCGGAGGCGATCCGCGACGGCATATTCGACCATCATAAGGTCGCAGACGACATCGCGATCCTCACGATCCACTTCGTGGATGCCGCAGCGCGCGGCCTGGAACGCGATGATGCCCTGCAGCGTTCGGCATGACCCCGAGGTCGCCGTTTGAATGGGATTTGCGCTTGTAGCGTCGTAAAGTTGCGCATTGGTTGCCTGCTCCAGGGAGGTGCCGCTCGCGTTGGGCACGTCGGTGACTCGTCGGTGGATCGCCGTGATGACGGCCCTTTTTGTGTTGAGCGGATGCGCGCAAGGCGGCGGATTCGTTGCGGGCACGCGAACGGCGCCAAATTCCATTGAGCTGAGTCCGACGGCTGGAAAAATTACGCACGTCATCATCATCGTGCAGGAAAATCGCAGCTTCAACAATCTGTTCTACGGCTTTCCCGGCGCCACGACGGCCAAATACGGCTACGACGAGCGAGGGCAGCGAATCAAACTCAAGCCCGTTGGCTTGGAGACCACGTGGGACATCTCGCACGACTCGACCAATTTCTTCGCCGCGTGTAACGGAACGGGCAGCATTCCCGGCACGAACTGCAGGATGAACGGCTTCGACAAGGAGCCGTGGGGATGCGGACATTCGAAAGCCCAGCCCTGCCCCAACAAGCACCCGCCCTACAGTTACGTTCCCTCGAGCGAAACCACCCCGTACTTCGCGATGGCAAAACAGTACGTGCTGGCCGACCAAATGTATGCCTCGAACTTCGACGCGAGCAGCTTCATCTCGCATCAGTACATCATCGCGGCGCAGGCGGAATCGGCCGTGGACTATCCGTTCGGCGCGTGGGGTTGTCCCGGCGGATCGCCCGATAAGATCGGCATGGTCGGGCCGCAGCGCCAAATCCCCGACGGCCACGAGAGAGCGTGCTGGAACCCGACGACGCTGGGCGACGAGCTCGACGCCGCGGGGATCTCGTGGGCCTACTACGCCGTGTCGTATGGATCGATGCCCGGCCTCTGGAGCGCGTATCAGGCGATCCAGCACGTCTACTACGGACCAGACTGGAAAAACGACGTGATCAGTCCGCCGAGCCAGGTGCTCAGCGACATCTCCGCCGGCAAGTTACGGTCGGTCGTGTGGGTCACGCCTACCTGGCAGAACTCCGACCACGCGGGAAGCGCGTCGAAGACGGGGCCCTCCTGGGTAACGTCGGTCGTCAACGCGATCGGAGAGTCGCCGTACTGGAAATCGTGCGCGATCTTCATCCTGTGGGACGACTATGGCGGCTGGTACGATCCGGAGCCGCCCGCATACGCGGATTACGACGGCCTCGGCTTCCGTTTGCCGCTGCTGATCATTTCGCCGTACGCAGAAGCAGGTCACGTCTCGCACGTGCACTACGAGCACGGCAGCATCTTGCGATTCGTGGAAGATGCATTCGGCCTGGGACGGCTCGCGGCCAGCGACGCACGCGCGAACTCGCCCGCGAAAGACGCGTTTGACTTCTACAAGCCGGCGCGCAAGTTCGTGCCGTTGCGCGCGCCGTTCGATCGCCGTTTCTTTCTCAATCAGCGCCCGGATTTTCACGCACCCGACCTGCAGTAGCGGAAAGAAGAAGAGAATGCATCGCATGATGAACCTGCGCGTCGCGCTCGCGGTGCTGGCGGCGACGGTCGCGCTCGGCGCCTGCAGCGCGAACGGCGGCTCGAGCGTGCCGAACCTTTCAGGCGCAGGCGCGGCGCGGCTGAGCGGCGCGCAGGCACGCCGCATTCTCTCGGATCCGTCGCACGGCAAGATTCAACACGTCGTGATCGTCGTGCAGGAGAACCGCAGCTTCAACAACCTTTTCAAGGGCTTTCCGGGAGCGACGACGTCGAGATTCGGCTACGATACGCGCGGGCGCAGGATCAAGTTGAAGCCGGTTCCGCTCGAGGTGCGCTGGGATATCGACCACAGCTCGGGCGCATTCTTCGCCGCGTGCAACGGCACGGGAAGCATCCCAGGAACGAACTGCCGGATGAACGGCTTCAACCGGGAGGGAACCACGTGCGGCGGCCCCTACAATCCGTGTCCGGTCAAACATCCGCAATACTCGTACGTCCCGCCGGCGGAAACCGCGCCGTATTTTGCGATGGGTAAGCAGTACGTCCTCGCGGACCAGATGTACGCCTCGAACTTCGATGCGAGCAGCTTCATCTCGCATCAGTACATCATCTCCGCCCAAGCCGAATCGGGAGTCAACTATCCGTTCGGTCCGTGGGGCTGTCCGGGCGGCTCGAGCGATCAGATCACGACCGTCGGACCGCAGCGGCAGATACCGTATGGGTACAAAACGGTCTGCTGGGATCCAACGACGCTCGGTGACGAGCTCGATGCGGCCGGCGTTTCGTGGGCATACTACGCCACGTCGTATTCGGGCTATCCCGGCCTGTGGAGCGCATATCAGGCGATCAAGCACATCTATTACGGACCCGATTGGAAGAACGACATTCGCAGCCAGCCGTCGCAAGTTCTCATCGACATCTCGAAGGGCAAGCTGCGTTCGGTCAGCTGGGTGACTCCGACGTGGCCTAACTCCGATCACGCCGGCAGCGGGTCGAACACGGGACCCTCCTGGGTCGCCTCCATCGTCAACGCGATCGGTGAGTCGAAGTACTGGAAGACCACCGCGATCTTCGTATTCTGGGACGACTACGGCGGTTGGTACGATTCGCAGCCGCCGGCCTACGCCGACTACGACGGCCTCGGGTTCCGGCTTCCCATGCTGATCATCTCGCCCTACGCCGAGCAGAATCACGTTTCTCACATCCACTACGAGCACGGCAGCATCCTGAAATTCGTCGAAGACGTCTTCGGGTTGGGCCGGCTCGCCGCCGCCGATACGCGCGCGAACTCGCCGGCCAAGGATTGCTTCGATTTCTATCAGCCCGCGCGCAAGTTCGTGCCGATCAAAAGCCCGTACGACCGAGCGTACTTCCTTCGTCAGCCGCCCGATTTCCACGTCCCGGACGAGCAGTGAACCCCAAGCGAGGAGAGACCATGCATCGCGCCCTTCGTTTTCGTTGGATACTATTGACGGCGACACTCGCGCTCGTCGCGTGCAGCGGCGCAAGCAACGCGGGCTTCGCGCCGACTCGCAGCGACGCTTTACCGCGCGTCGCTTCGCCGCTCGAGCGGCTCGCCTCCGATCCCTCCAAGGGTAAGATCAAGCACATCATCATCATCGTGCAAGAGAACCGCAGCTTCAACGATCTCTTCAAGGGGTATTCGGGCGCGACCACGTCGAGCTACGGCTACGACAGTAACGGCCGCAAGATACGGCTGCGGCCCGTCGGCCTCGAAACGAGGTGGGACATCGATCATAGTTCGGGCGCGTTTTTCGCGGCCTGCAACGGCACGGGAAGCATTCCGGGCACGAACTGCCGGATGAACGGGTTCAACAAGGAGTACGTGGGTTGCGGAGGCGGCTCCGATCCGTGTCCGATCAAGCACCCGCAGTACGCATACGTGCCTAGAGGCGAGACGGCCCCATACTTTGCGATGGCGCACGAGTGGGTGCTTGCGGATCAGATGTATGCGTCGAACTTCGATGCGAGCAGCTTCATCTCGCACCAG
>JAFAXS010000014.1 GCA_019240755.1 Vulcanimicrobiota bacterium | reverse complement strand
CCGAGCCCGACCACCTGATTGCTGCCGTCGAAGCGCAACTCGGTCGAGTAGCTCTGTGCGCCCAACTCGATGCGCGCGACGTCGGCCAGGCGCACGTAGCCGCCGTTCGGATTCGCTCGCAGAACGATGTTGGCGAACTGCGTCGGGTCGGAAAGCTGCGTCAGCGCATTCACGGTGTAGGTGTACGGTTGGTTCTTCGGCGCGGGCGGAGCGCCGATGCTGCCGGCCGCGACGGCGGCGTTCTGTTCCTGCAACGCGCTCACGACGTCGGTCGCGTCGAGCCCTTCCTGCGCGAGCTTCACCGGATTGAGCCAAATTCGCATCGCGTACTGGCGCTGGCCGAAGATGATGACCTGCGAGACGCCGGGGACGCGCTCGAGGTTGTTGACGACGTTGATCTGGGCGTAGTTGCTCATCGCCAGCCGGTCGAGGCTCTTGCTGTTCGATGTCAGCGCGATGCCCATGACGAACGAGCCGGAGTTCTTCGCAACGGTAATGCCGAGCTGTTGAACGGTCGCGGGCAGTTGACCGAGCGACGACTGCACGGCGTTTTGCACGTCGGCCGCGGCGATATCGAGATTGACCCCCAAGTTGAAGGTGCAGGTGATGGACGACGTTCCCTGCGCGCTCGTCGAGCTCAGGTAGCGCAACCCTTGAACGGTGTTGACCGCCTGCTCCAGCGGAGTCGTGACTTGGGCCTCGACGGCCTGCGGACTCGCGCCCGTATAGATCGCGGTGACCGTCACGACGGGTGGCGCGATCTGTGGGTACTGCGCGATTGGCAGCGCCGGCATCACGACGAGCCCCGCGATGAGGATGAGCAGCGAGCAGACCGCCGCGAGGACCGGTCGGTTCAGGAAGGCCTTCGTCACGTTAGCAGTTCCAACCTAAAGACGATTGAGGCGGTTTCATTTGGACATTCCCACGAAGAATTTTATTGCGGGAACGCTTGCTCCGCATGGTACGAGCTGCGTGAGAGCGGGCTCGAAACGACTTGATGGAAACCCTTACGCTGCGCGAGGCGCCCGAGCTCCTCGAACTTTTCAGGCGTCACGTACTCGGCCACGGGCAGATGCTTCTTGGTGGGTTGCAGGTATTGGCCCATCGTAAAGATGTCCACACCCGCCGCGCGCGCGTGGTCCATGGCCGCCAAGACCTCCGCGTCGCTCTCTCCTAAACCCAGCATGATCGAGGTCTTCGTGTAGCGGTCCGGGACGCGTTCTTTCACGTACCGCAGCACTTTCAGCGATTGATCGTAGCCCGCGCGCCGGTCGCGCACGCGAGGCGTCAGGCGGCGCACGGTCTCGAGATTGTGCGCGAAGACGTCGGGCCGCGCGTCGAGCACGATATCCACTGCGCGGAGGTCGCCGCGATAGTCGCCGCTCAAGATCTCCACGCGGGCGCCGGGGACGCGCTCGTGAATCGCGCGCACGGTGTTTGCGAAGATCAACGCGCCGCCGTCGGGCAGGTCGTCGCGGTCTACCGCCGTGACCACGAGGTACTTCCAGCCCAGGTCGCGCACCGCTTCGGCGACGCGATAGGGTTCGAGATAGTCCACGTCGCCGTGCGGATTGCCGGTCCGCACGTTGCAGAAGCGGCAGCCCCGCGTGCAAACGTCGCCCAAGATCATGATCGTCGCGGTGCCCGCGCCCCAGCACTCCGCGATGTTGGGGCACGCCGCCTCCTTGCAGACCGTGTGCAGCGCCAGGGTGTTGACGCGCGCCTTGACGCGCTCGTACTCGTCCCCAATCGGCAGCGAGACCCGCAGCCACGGCGGCTTGCGTACCAAATCGACGACGGTCACGGCTTATGCCACCACGTACGGCGGTTGCGCCGCAATGAAATTGATCTCAAATATCGTTGCGAGGTCGTCGAGGAGCGCGGCCTTCGCTTCTTCCATGGAGACAAAACGCCCGGTCTCGGCGCTCAGTGACGTGATCCCGCGATCGCTCAAGCCGCACGGGTTGATGAAGCGATCGTAGTGCAGGTCGGTGGAGACGTTCAGCGCGAGGCCGTGCAGCGACACCATGCCGTGTATTGCAAGGCCCATCGCACAGATCTGGTTGCGCCCGACCCAGACGCCGGAGTGCTCGGTCCAGCGCTGGCCCCGAACGCCGAAGCGCGCGCAGGCGGCGATCACGGCCGACTCCAAACTGCGCATCAGGGGCAGGACCTCGCGGAAGCGCTGCAGCTTGCGGATCGGATAAACGACGAGTTGTCCTGGTCCGTGATACGTCACGTCGCCGCCGCGCTCGATCGCGACCACGTCCACGCCCGCCTCGGTCAGCTCCGCCTCGGACAGCAAGATATTCTCGCGCTTCGCCTGGCGGCCCAGCGTGATCACGGCGGGATGCTCGACCACAATCCACGTGTCGGGCTCGCGCCCGTCGCGCACCGCGTCGTGCAAGCGATGCTGCAACTCCCAGACGTCCCGATACGTCCGTGTGCCTAAGTCGAGGAGCCGCGCGATCAAGACGTGCCCACGGGTACCTTGGGCTTGGGATTGAGGATGTGAATCGCCTTGCCGTGCGCGGCCTCCGCCGCATCCATGAGGCTTTCGGTCAGCGTGGGATGCGGATGGACCGAGAGGCCGATGTCTTCCAACGTTGCG
>JAFAXS010000093.1 GCA_019240755.1 Vulcanimicrobiota bacterium | reverse complement strand
CTGGTCGAGGGCCGGCGGAATGCGCGTGGAACATCCGCTCGCGCCGATGAACTTTTCGTTCCTCAACGGCGGCTGGCTCCCGGGGTCGGGCGACGAGTACACGATCCATCTGCAGGAGCCCGGATTCGCGCAAGGATTTCGCGCGGTGTGGGACGTTGGCGACTGGGACCGCGGAGGAATCTCGATTCCGAGCGGTGAGTCCGGCGAGCCCGGATCGGGCCACTACTCCGACCTCACCGCCGCATGGATCGCGGGAGCGCTGCAGCCGCTTCCATTCAGTCGGGGCGCCCTGACGCGAGATGCCTCCGCTACGCTGGTGTTGCGCCCTTAGGGTTCGTAACTCGATTTCGAGGTCGGCGACGTCGTCGGTTTCGTGCTCGGCGGCGGAGTGGCTTGCGGCCCATGACGCGCGAACTTGCCGACCACTAATACGTCATGCATGCCCTCAGCGTAATGGAACGCGCAGCCGATCTCGTAGATGCCCTTCGTTGCGAGCAGCACCGTCACGGACTTGCCCGGCTTGATGATGCCGCTGGCATAGCCGACCCCGAGCCTGCCGTGGCCGTGCGCCTTGACGGAGAGGTTTGGGTTCTTCGGAAAGACCGCGGGCGGCTCCGCGATGACCTTCACGACGTCGAGCGTATGCGGAGTGGTCTTGGAGAGATTGCGGATCGTGATTTTCGTTCCCGGCGGGAACGCCATCTGCTCCGAGTACTTCTGCTGCGTGAAGCCGCCCAGCAACGCTTCCCACGTCTCATCTTTGATCTGTCCGAGCCCCTCGGTCGGCAGCTCTTCGCCGATCGTGTCCTTCGGAAGGACGGCGACCATTTGAAGATCGGCGTCGACCGTGGGGAGCAGGTAGGTTGCGCCCGACGGTCCGAGACCGCCGGGTCTCATTTTTCCGGCGCAGGCGCTGACGGCGATGCCGACGAGCGCGATTCCAATTGCAAGTAATTTTTTGCCCATAGGGGTTCCCTCGAGTGTCGTTGGTGTAATTCCCGCACGCTATCGCTTGGGGATTAAGAAAGTCTAAAAGGTCTTAGCTCTCCGCTGCCAGGCCGGATTGGCCTGCATCGAGTACGAACTTCTTACGTCCGTGAAAGGCTAGAGTTTAGGGGGCAGACCGATGCGCACTCTCGTCCTGATACTCGGGCTTGCAATGGTAAGCGCCCTGGCGGCGTGCGGCGGAGACGCTGGCGAGGTGACGCCTGGCGCGCCGTACATAGGCGGCCCGGCGATTCCCGGTCGCCTGTGGCCGACCTTTGCAGTGAGTCGCGACACCGGGAAGTCGTGGATGGCCGCCGATGCAAAGAACGCCGGCGAACTGCTCTTCGAATCCGATCCCAATACCGGCAACGTGGACATCTTTTCGCTGCCGGACCTCACACCGAAAGGGCGTTTGACGGGATTTAACGTGCCGTTGGGCGAGTGCAGCGACGTCCACGGCAACGTATGGATCGTGAACTTCGCCTCCAACGAACTCGACGAATACTCGCACGCGGGCAGGCTTCTGAGCAAGATCGCCTCCCCGACGTACTACCTGTGGTCGTGTGCCGTCAGTCCGCGTGACGGCGCAATCGTCATTACGGTGATCAACCGTCCCCACTCGAGGCCGGGCGAAGTGTTGTGGTATTCGAACGCATCCGCGAGCCCGCGCATCTTACGGAACCCCGAACAAGCCTACGATTTCTTCGCTACGTTCGATCCGAGCGGAACCCTATGGGTGGACGGCTCAGACGCTCTCGGGCACTTCCTTCTGTCGAAGTGCACGGCGAGAAAATGCGCGACGATGCAACTGACGGGCGGCAGCATCTTCGCTCCCGGCGCCGTCGCCTGGGACGATGTGCACGGCAGGCTCGTGATCTTCGATGCGGCCTGCCGCAACGTGGGAACGGTCTGCAGTTATCCCGTCACCATCGCCGGGGTCGTCGGGTCGCCCACGTTTTATGAGACGCATGGAGACGCCATGCCCTGTGGCGTTCGGCAAGCGGCGCTGATGCGTGCCGGCGCAACGCTGGGCGTCGTGGGCGCCGACAACGAGGCGGGATGCGGCTCTAAGCAGAGCACCGTCGATCTCTGGGCATATCCGAAGGGCAAAAAGCCGTTGAACTATCATAAAGAGGGCACTGCGTCGCCGTTCGGCGCGGCGGTGAGCGTCAAGTGATGGAACGCCGGTTCATTTACGCCGCTCTCGCATGCGCGATCGTCGCGTGTTCGGGCAATCGGGTGATCGTGCCGATGCCACCCCCGGCAGCGGGCATCCCGGGTACGCCGGCCGGCGGCTCCATGGTGCCGCTGTCGAGCCGGCCGCCCGTGCTGATGCAGTTCGAATGGCTGATGACCGACGGTTCGGTGCTCGCCCAGCCCGTGGCAAAAACCAACAACTTCTATCGCTATGTTCCCGACGCGTACGGCGACTATTCAAAAGGAACGTGGCAGAAAGTTGGCTCGCTGCCGAAAGGCTATGCGCCGACCGACTTTGCGTCGGCGGTACTTGCCGACGGTAGACTGGTCATCAGCGGCGGGGAGTACAACAAGGGCAGCAAGTACCAACTGGCGTTGACGAATCGTGGTGCGATCTACGATCCGGTAAAGATGACCTGGGCGCCGATCGGACATCCGGTCGGATGGAACTGGATCGGCGACTCGCCGGGGACGGTCTTGGCGGACGGCCGTTTCCTCGTCGGTGACAAACTGCACCGCTGGGATGCCGCCCTCGATCCCAAGACGCTGCAATGGACGCGCGTGAGCGACGCCGGCAAGAGCGACGAAAATGCGGAAGAGGGCTGGACGCTCCTCGCGGACGGCACCGTATTGACCGCCGACACGCGTCACGCGCCGAACTCCGAACGGTACGATCCTGCGGCGCAACGCTGGCGCAGCGCCGGTTCGACGATCGTCGATCTCCACTCGCCCACGCCGACGAAGGGATGTTTGCGATACGGAGCCGCGCCGAAGGACTGTTACTATCCCGCGGGAGAGATCGGTCCTGCGATCCTGCGCCCCGGCGGCACCGTATTTTATACCGGATCGTATTCGACGAAAGGAAACCGCGCCGGCCACACGGCGATCTTCTACTCCACCGGACCCAAGGGCGGCACGTGGGCAGCCGGCCCGGACTTCCCCAACGGCGATAATGCGGGCGACTCCTTCGCGGTGCTCGAGCCCAGCGGCAACGTGCTCGTCTACGGCTCGAGCGGCGCGACGTACGAGTGGAACGGCGCAACCTTCACCGAGATCCCGCAGTTGCGCGGCGTCGGTTCGCCACTTTTGTTGCCGACGGGCCAAATTATGCTGCTCGCCGCCTCGGAGATCGTGCTCTATACCCCCAGCGGTTCGCCGGATCCGCGATGGGCGCCGACGATCTCCAGTTTTCCGACGAGCGTCACGGCCGGCACGACGTACAAGATCAGCGGCAGGCAGTTCAACGGTTTGAGCCAAGCGAGTTCGTTCGGCGACGAATTCCAGAACGCGACGAACTATCCCCTAGTGCAAATCAGGAACGACAAATCGCATCGCGTCTACTACGCTCGAACGCACGACCACAGCACGATGGGCGTCGCAACGGGACGCAAGCGTGTGTGGACCTACTTCGACGTACCGGCCGACATCGAGTCCGGTGCGAGCACCCTCGAGGTTATCGCCAACGGCATCGCGTCGAAACCGGTCGGGGTCGTGGTGTCGCCGCACCGCTGACGACGGCGGCTGCGCGGTGACGGTTATCTCTTGTCGCGCAGGTCGCGCTTGCCTTTGTCGAATTCCGCTTGGACGCGCTCCTTCGCCTCGTTGACCGCCGAGCCGGCCTTCTCTCCGGGCGTCATCGCCTCGCCGAGCGTCTCGCGCTTGGCGCGTTCGGCGTCGGCGTTGGAGCGGTGCCCGGCTTCGTGCACCGTATCGCGGACGTCGTCGACGGTTTTCTTGACCGCGTCCGCGGCCTTGTCCAAAGGTCCTTTACTCACGTTCGTACTCCTATCTCATTGCTAAAGGCCGATTTGACTCAAGTTCGCGATGAAGCGCTGGGTGGCGGGAGATTCCCACCACGTCGCGACCGTCGCCTCGAGCTCGGGCAGACCTCGCAGCGTCTGCACGTGCCGCTCGATCGCTTCGCGGTTGGGTTGTGGCGACGCCATCTCGTCGCGCAACCGTGTGATCGTCGTATGCTGCTCGTGCTGCTCGGGAAGCGAGGCGTGAAGCTCCTCGCCCGGAAAGGCGGGCGCTTCGGACGGCGCGACGGTTTCCGCCTGCGTTATCAGTTCTTCGCCGGCAATCATGCCCGTGTCGTCGGCGCTCTCAACGCCTGCGCGAAGATCGTCCCTGTCCATGGCGTCCACGTACCCATTTTTCAGGATTGTTCCTCACGGGTAATAGACGGTAATGCCCAAGGCAGTCTTGCTCGATCTCGACGGAACGCTGGTTGACAGCACCCAAGCGCATGCGGAGTCCTGGAGCCGCGCGTTTGAGCGCCACGGTTACGACGTGCCGAGCGACCAAATATCGCGCTGGATCGGGATGGGGGGCGACAAGCTCTTGCGGCAAGTCGATCCCGCGCTCGACCATACGCACGGTTCGGGCAAATCGATCGCGCAGGCCCACGAAGACCTATTTATGACCGAATACCTCCCCAGCTTGCAGCCGACCAACGGCGCGAACGCGCTGCTCGAGCGAATTGGCCAAGCACGGAGCCTGCGCGTCATCGCCTCTTCGGCGAAGGAACGCGAGCTCCACGCGGTGCTGAAAGTTGCGCGCATCGATCGGCTCGTAGACGTCACGACCAATGCCGACGATGCCGACCGTTCCAAGCCGGACCCCGACATCATCAGCGAAGCGCTGAAAAAGGCCGGCGTTAGAGCGGAGGAAGCCGTTTACGTCGGCGACACGCCGTACGATGTGATCGCGGCGCACCGCGCCGGCATGGCGGCAATCGGCGTGACCTGCGGCGCGTGGAACGCCGATGGTCTCAAGGACGCCGACGCGATCTACCGCGATCCGGCCGAGCTAGTGCGGCGCTTCGACTCGTCGCCGCTGCGAAACTCCTGACGCCATCAGCGACCACGTCGCGCCGGCGTCCGTCGAATACTCCGTTCGCCAACGATAGCGATCGGGGTTCTCCCAGATGTTCAGCGTCCGAATTGTGACGCGTTTGCCTTTGTCGGTGAAGCTGTCGGTATAGGTGATCGTGTCGCCGGCGACGGAGATCGTCGTCGAATTCGCGCCCGCGGTACTCAGATTGTAAAAATGATATGCTTGCGTGGCATCGTCGTAGGTATAGATGGAGATCGCATGTTCCGGCTTGCCGTTGACTGAGATACTCTGCTGGCAGATCATGAAAAGGCGATCCAGTGACCAAGCGCAGGTGTTGACCGCGTCGGCACGTCCAGCCTTGCTGTAGGGAGTTGCCAGAAGAGTTCCGGGGCCATCCCAGGTTCCAGCGAAACGGTCGAGTTCGCTCGAGCCCGCGGCCGAAACGGCCGTTGGAATCAATAACGCCACGAGCGCTGCGGATAGAGCAGTTCGGTTCATTGGCTCAGTATAACAAAAATCCGCAAGCGGCCTGGGTACAACCGACCATGGCTACTCAACACGTTCGCGTCGCGCGCGAGCGCTTCGCGCTTTTGCGGAATCTCGAAAAGATGCTGAGCGGACCGCTCGCCCTGCAAAAGCTCAAGTTCCTCAAACGCAACGTCTTGGTGGCCGTCAGCCTCGCGCTGCCGGCGCGCCCAACGGCGCGGAGATCAACAGCTATCCGTACGCGCTGTGGTGGACGGCGATGATCATGACGACGCTGGGCTCCGATTACTTTCCGCACACTGCGCCGGGCCGGCTCCTCTGCTTTCTGCTCTCGGTCTTCGCTTTTTCGATCTTCGGCTACATCACCGCCGCCGTGGCGAGCTACTTCATCAATAAGGATGCGGACGACAAGCGCAGCCCGATCGCGAGCGAGGAGCAGCTGAAAAAGATATTAGTCGAGATTGCGACCCTGCGCTCAGAGCTTGCACAGCGCCAAGAACTCGGCCACGCCGCGCGAAATTGACCACGACGGGTCGGACGTCTCCCGATTTAGACTTTTTTCATCAATTAGTGGGTACTATCATACAACGATGATTACACGAGGACTACGCCGTCGCACGTTCTTGGGAGGGATGGCAGTGGCATCGTTCGGCGGGATGGTGACTCGCCGCACCCCGGCGCAATCGAAAGCCACGCAGGCCTCGATGCAGTACCAGAACAGCCCGAAGGGCAGCATGCACTGCGCGCTCTGCAGGTTCTTCATTCCGGCCCACGATGCGAACGCCAACGGCAGCTGCCAAATCGTCGAAGGCTCGATCTCGCCGAACGGCTACTGCATCGCCTTCGCAGCGAAGTCAGAGTAGCCTTAAGTGCCGGCGTCGGCGCCGGCGTGGAAGACGTACTTGACGATGAGACGGTTGAGGGTCGCTCCGGCGGCGGGACTACCGTAGTTGACGAAAATCTCGTTGCCGGTGCGAAACCGTTCGTGAAACGCGACGGCAAGATTATTGCCGATTTGCGTGGCGAAGCCGCCGCGCCCGTTGATGTCGCGCAGTCCGACGCTCAGCGTGCTCTCGCTGGAGAGATTGTAGCCGAGCGAAACGCGCCGCAGCCACTGTGAGTCCAGCACACCGGTCGAGAACGCGCGCTCGTACGTCCCGTCGTACTCCAAGCCCAGGCTGAGCCCGCGCGCGAGCGGACGGCTCGTGACGATCGTGAAGAGGTGCACGTAGTTGGGTCCAAACGGCCCCCACGAGTAGTTCACATCGATCGGAGAGGGCGTGCCGTCGCGGTATCCTACCGGAAGCTGATAGAGATTGTACGGCGACGTCACGCCGTCGCGATAACACGGATATCCGGTAAAGCTCGACGTGAAGAGGATCGGCCCGCTGCAGCCGGGGCCGGCGGGAATGCCGTAGGAGCGCAGCTGTCCCACCGCCGAGCCCCAGCCGTCGAGCGAGAACTGGTTCTTGAAGACGGCATTCACGAAGAATTGGAGGTCGGCCTGATGCACTGCGCCTGAAGCGTCGAGGAAGCGGTCGGTGCCAAAGAAGAGGGTGTAATTCTTGACCGCCGGCGTCGTGCCCGCATAGTTGAAAAAGAACTGCGGCCCGCGGATGTCGGAGTTCGGCGTGTATCCGTCGATCGGATTATAGTTGGGCGACACGTCCAGGTATCCGCCGTTGACCTCGGTGTTGCCCTTATGGCGGTCAACGAAGAGCTGTAGCAAGTCGGCATGGCCCTGCGGAACCCACGAGCCGTTCTCGAAGGAATAGTCGCCGAGATAGATCATTCCGTTTTGCAGGTTGCGGACTTCGAAACCGTTCTCGACCGTATTGTCCCAGCCGGCGAGGCTGTGATTGGCGAAAACCCCGTCGCTCCAATACGTAAACGCACCGCCCGGCACGGCGTGCTGGAACCCGTACGCAGAATCGGTGAACGTGTTGTTCGTCGTCGTGTCGTAACCGTGAAACGTTAGTGCGCCGAACGCGCTGCTGTCGTAGGTTCCCTCCACCTTCGCGCCGCTGTCGAACGGCCCGACGGACGGCGAGTAGAAGACGAGAAACGGCGCCTGCACGCTCGTTCCGATCGGTGCCCGAACGCTGGAGTCTGCGTTGATGTAAGCCGCGCCTTGCGCGAAGAAGGGCCGGTACTCCACGAGCTGACGCTGAAATTCTTGCGGCGCGATCGTCTGCTGGTCGATCTCGACGTTCGAAAAATCCGGATTGAGCGTTCCGACGAAACGGATCGTCGGAGTGAGCGGAACGCTGAGATCGGCGCCGTACGAACGGGTGTGCATCGGCAAGAACGTTCCGTTGGGTTGCTGCACCAAGTTGCGGTCCGGCCCGGCAGCGCCCAGTACGTACACGTCGGCGCGGGGCTTCGGACGCGTTGCCGCGGAGGCCGCCAGATCGAGATTGCCGGCGGGCCAAAAGCGTGGATCGGGCGACAGCACCGGCCACGTTCCGGCGGCGGAGTCTTGCATGATCGGATCCCACACCCACGTGAGATGCTCGCCGCGCGCCGCGACGCCGCGCACGAACTGAAATCGCCACGTTTGCTTTCCGCCGCGCGGCACGCGGATCACGTTGAGCGGAATGATCATCACGGCGCTCCAGCTGCCCTGATCGACGTGCGCGGCGGCGCTCCAACGCGGACGGTAGCGCGCGTTCTCGTTCGCCTGCTCGTAGCGGACTCCGCGCGGCGTCGTTTCGAAGTAGTACACTTGACTGCCGGAGCCGCTCGTGTCCACGCCGATGCCGACGAAGTCGTCGCTGCCGAATCCTACGTCGTTGGTGGTTTGCGCCGCCACGATCGGCACGCCGGGTTGGTCGGCCTTGAAGGCGACGTATAGATTCTTATCGTCGTAGAGCAGGTACGCCGTCGTCTTCAGAGCCGCAGGGGATCGCGTCGTTACGTTTTGCCATGGCCCGTTCCCGGTGGGCACCTGGCCTGCGGCCCAGGCGGAATCGGCCAGGACGGGATCGAGCGGCAGCGGGCGCGGCGCCCGCGCCACCGAGAACACGAAGGTCTGCGCGACCGATGCCCGCACGGGCGCGGCCGACAGTGCGAACGCGCAAGTTATCGAAAGCGCGAAGGCGTGGAACTTCACGGCAACGTTCAGTCTAACATCGGGCGCGCGATCGCGGAGTCAATTCCGCGCGATTTGATGGTTCGCTGATGCAAACGCCGCAACGGCTGTACACGTGCGGTCATGGAACCGCCGACGAGATCGCGCTGTCGAGCCTGTTGCGATCCGCGGGCGTACGCGCCGTCGTCGACGTCCGAAGCGTTCCCAAAAGCCGCGCCCATCCGCACGTTTGGGCGCAACGATTGGCCCAGTGGGTGCCGGACTTGGCGGGCGCCTCGTACTCTTGGTCGCAGGACTTGGGCGGCTTCCGCAAGCCGCTGCCGGAGAGTCCCAACGTGGCCTTACGTCACCCGTCCTTTCGCGGCTACGCCGATTACATGCAAACGGACGCGTTTGCCGGCGCTCTCGGCCGGCTCGTCGCCGGCGCAGCCGCCGTGCCGACGGCGATCATGTGCTCCGAGACGCTCTGGTGGCGCTGCCATCGGCGGCTGATCTCCGACGCCCTCGTTCTGACGCATGCAGTGCGCGTCGAACATTTGATGCACGCGGGAGCGCCGCAGGTCCACCGCCTCACGGAGGGAGTTCGCCTGCGCGCGGACGGGCGGCTGCAATACGACGTCATCGCGCCCCCCGATCAATGATGATCTTTACGCGGGCGCAACTCGCGGGCGAGGAGCTCGTCGACGAGCTCGACGATTCCGGCGACCGCGCTCTCCAATAACGCGCGGCCCTTCTGCGCGCTGGCCTTCGTCGGATCTCCCATCACGCCGCTTTCGCTGAGCGCGCTCCAGTGCTCCATCATCGCGAGCGGTCCATCTCCCGCGACGAGATCCGTCCAATAGTTCTTCGACGGCCGGTGGCCCAGCTCGGCTACGGCGCGCTCCATCTGGACTAAGTCGGGACGCAGCGCGAGGTATAAGGACGTCTCGAACTCGCACGCATGGTTCATGCCGCCGATGCGTTCCGATTCGCGCAACCCCTCGGCGGTTTTGCGCACTCCCGGCGCCGCCCAGTAGTTCACGGACGCGGCAAGCGCGTCGGTATGTACGGTAGCAAGGCGCGCGATGATCTCGGCAAACGGCGTATTGCTGCCATGGCCGTTCACGATGAGAATGCGCTTGAATCCATGATGCGCGAGACTCTTGCATAGATCGACCCCATAGTCGATCAGCGTGTGCGGGCCGATCGTCAGCGCGCCGGGAAAGTCTAAGTGATGCGGGCTGTAGCCGTGATTGATCGCGGGCACTACGACGGTGCGATCCGAGGCGCGCGCCGCGGCCAACTCGCACACGGTCGCGCAGAGCAGAAGGTCGGTGTCGATCGGAAGATGCGACCCGTGGTCTTCGAGCGTCGCGATCGGCACGATTGCCACGCACTTGCGTGCCGCCGCCTCCCGCACTTCGGGCCACGTCATCTCACCGTAGCGGTATTTCTGCGCCATGCGCGCGGTATTCTCGAACCATGAGCCGCGTTCCCGAAAAGCCATGGGCGCAACGCGCACTGCGGTTCGTCGTGCTGATCGGCATCGTCAACGCCTTTGCAGACTTCACCTATGAGGGCGGCCGCGGCGTCGTCGGGGCGTTCTTGGGCCATCTCGGCGCGAACGGCGCGATCGTCGGTGCCGTTGCGGGCTTCGGCGAGTTCGCTGGCTACGCAATTCGCTCGGTCGCCGGAATCGTCGCGGATCGCACGGGACTCTATTGGCTCGACGTGTGGGTCGGCTACGCGATCAACATGCTCTGCGTGCCCGCGCTCGCGCTCGCAGGCAGTTGGCCGATGGCGGCCGGGCTCGCGATCGGCGAGCGCGTCGGGCGCGGAATACGCAAGCCGGTCGTCGCGGCAACGCTCTCCCACGCCGGCACGTCGTTGGGCAGTGGGCGCGTTTTCGGCATCAACGAGCTGCTCGATCAAATCGGCGCCACGGTCGGGCCGCTCGTCGTCGCGTATGCGATCGCGCGTGGCGGCTATCGCTGGGGATTCGGCGTGCTGATCATTCCGGCGCTGGTCACGCTCGCGACGCTCGCAGTTGCGACCCGCGCGGGTCTGCCGTTTGCGCCCAAGGATCACGGTGATGCGGGGCCGGGCGTGCTCGACTGGCCGGCGTTTCGCCGTTACGCGTTCGGCGGCGCGCTCGTTGCGGCCGGATACGTGGATTTTGCGCTGATCGCTTTTCGTTTCCAGCGCGATCACATTGCGAATGCGCCTGCGATCTCGTTGTGGTTCGCGGTCGCAATGGCGGTCGGCGCGATCGCCGCTCCGCTGCTCGGGCGCTCGTTCGATCGCGTCGGCAAACCGGTCGTCGCAGTAGCGGTGGCAATCACGGCGGCGGCGACTCCGCTGGCGTTCCTCGGATCGGGTGCGTTGGCAAAAGCCGGCGTCGCGCTCTGGGGCGTCGGAATCGCGGTGCAAGACGCGCTGCTGCTGGCCCTGGTCGCGAGCGTGCTCGCGCACCGGCGGAGGGCAACGAGCTTCGGTCTCTACGATCTCATCTTCGGCGCGGCGTGGTTCCTAGGCAGCGCCGTTTCGGGGATGCTGCTCGACCGGTCGATCGTCGGGCTGGCCGCCTTTTCGGCACTCCTGCAGGTGGCCGCGGTCCCGTTCTTCCTGTTCAAACCTAGCGCACGTACGCCTGGTTCAATGCGCCTTTAACGCAGGGGTCGGTTAGGGAGCGCCACTTTGGGAATTAGTCATCCTATGAAAAGTCTTCTTACAGTTCTATCCGCCACGATCGGCATCGTGGCTTTCGGCGCGGTAGCAAGCGCACAGGGAGCGCCTCCACCGCCCGGCGCGCCGCCGCCGCCGGCAGGGCCGCCGTACGTTGATACGAGCTGCGGCGCCTGGCAGGGCGACACGTGGGTCCCGAACGGGAACTGTCCGACCGCCTACAAGCACGAGGTCGTGGCCGGGACGATCGTTTCGGTGAAAGGCCATCTCGTGACCGTGCAGCAGACGAAGGGGCAGGTCGTGATTGACGACAGCGCGGCGCTGAGCAACGAAACTTCCGGACGAGTCGCGGTCGGGCGCCAGATCGTGGCGCACGGCTACTGGCAAGGGGGAAACTTCTACGCGACGGCGATCACCGGCGGTCAGCCGCCTCCGGCAGCGCCACAGGCACCCGCGCCGCCACCGCACCAATAACCCGGATTGACGAAGGGCCGAAGATTCTCTTCGGCCCCTCGTCTCGTTCGCTTATTTTATCGTAACGTTGACGGGCTTCGACGCGATCCCGTTGGCGACGACGACGAGCGTGCTCTTGCCTTTGTCGATCGTCTTTGGAACGTCGAAGTTCGTGGAAACCGATTGAGACCCGGTCGCCACGCCCATCGTGCTGTGGTCGTGCGTGCGCGCGTAGAAGACGTGCTTCGTCGAGTTGTTGGTGATGCGCACGAGCGGATAGTTCGTCGGGTTCTGATACTCGTCGCCGAACGACATCGCTTGCGAGAGGCCGTTGAACTGTGTTCCGGTGATTTTGTAGGTCTTTCCGGGCGTCAGTCTCGATGACACGCTCGCGATCGCCGGCGCCCAACTCGACTTCGGGCTGCCGGTCGGCGTGAACAGCACAACACTATATCCGACCATCAGCACTTGTCCCGTGGGCAGCAGCAACGGACTGCCTGAGGCGTAGCCGTCTTGCGACCACGTGCTGCCGTTGAACTCGTACATCATGCCGCTGCTCCCGAAGATCAGCGCGTTGCCGTTCGGCAGCAGCACGCCCCAGGAGTCGCCGGCGCTGTCGCCGTTCGGAAAGTCCGGACCGACGCTCCACTTGCCGTTCGACGTGTTGTAGATGGCCGTGTGTCCGACGCCGCTGCCGTACTTGCCCGACGCCGAGCCGGTGTAGAAGACCGTGCCGTCCGGACGCAAGATCGCCGGGCCGATCTCGCCCGGCGGCAGATAGCAATCCTTCGACTTCGGTCCGTACTGCAGACAGCTCTTGTACGGCGAGGGCGAGTGCAGGTCGACGATCGTCGAGCCCGCGCTGGTCCAGGTTTGCTTCGACGGATCGTAGATCTCCGAGTTCGGTGCGTTCTTCACGTCGGCCGTCAGGACGGTACCGTTGGGAAGCAACGTCCAGCCCTCCTCGGCATTGAAATCCGATTTGCCCACATCGTGCATTTCCGTCCACTTCAATGTTTTCGGATTGAGCGCCGCATCCCACGGATGCAGTTTGTCGCCCAACAGGTAGCGTCCGTCGGGGAGAACGCTGGATGGCGAGTCGCCGATCCAGTGCCAGCGGTGGGGATGACCGATCGCCGTCCACGTGTCGGCGACGGGATCGTATACGGCGCCCAGATTGGTGAGCTGTAACGTGAACGACCCATAGCTATTGTACTCGCCGCCGCTGATGATGAAGCGGCCGTCAATTTGCGTCGCGGCTGCGAACGCGTCCGGCGCGTATCCCGCCGGCAGGCTCGCCGCGTTGCTCCAGCTGCCATTGGCGTAGCTGCCCGACGAATCGGGACGATAGCGATACCACTGCCGCCAGTTCGAGGAGCTCTGCGCCAGAACAGAGCCGTCCGTCATCAAGAACGTGATGAGGATTCCGGTCGGCGGCTGATTTTTTATCTTTTGGAATTGCGTGAACTTGCCCGCCTGCATCACGCCGGCGTTTTGGGACGTAACGCCGGGGTATCCGGGCAATAACGAACGTTGGCCGGCGCATCCGCCAAACAAGACTGCGCTGACGCACAGCAAGGCGAGCGCCGACGTACGGCTAAAGCGTAACACGAAGACCTCCAAGGCTCTCAGGGAAGGGCTAAGAAACGCTACGTTTTGAGGCGGCCCGGGGGTTTCCCGCTACTGCGTCAGGACGATTTCTTTGCTCGCTTGCGCCGCTTGCGATCGGCCTCGATCATTGCAAAGGCCTTCTTTCTCGAGCACGTGCCTTTGTATTCGATCGCGTTGCCCTCCACTTCCGAATACTCCACCAGAAAGCGTTCGATTCCGTCCATCGTATCCTTCGGAACGTCCTTGATCTCGTCGAAACCGTCGGTCTTCAGCGCCACGCCTTCTTGACGCGGCAGACACGCGATCAAACGATTGTTGATCGTGCCGTTCTTCTTCAGGAGAATTGCGCCGATTATTCGCGCCTTGAGCAGGCATCCGCTGATCGTCGGCGCGTCGCTAATCACGAGCACGTCGGTCGGATCGCCGTCCTCCGCCAGGGTTTGCGGGACGAAGCCGTAGTCGTACGGCCACGTCAGGCCTTCGGCGAGGGTCTGTTTCAGCTGCATGATGCCGTAGGCCGGATCGAATGCGTACTTGTGGCGCGTCTGTGCCGGCGTCTCTATCACCGCGTAGACGAGCTTCTCTTTCTCGTGCGGCACGTACGTCGGGATCGCGTCGTAATTGGTCGGATTGATTTGAGCCTTGCCCACGTAGTGCGTTCTACCGCAAACGCATCGAAGGCAAACGACCGCGTGCTGCGAAGCAAATAGCTGCTGTCAGGAGGGGCCCCTACATGGTCAGAGCGCTGCTCCGTGGTATCTCCGTCGCCGCGATCGCGGCGCTGGCCGCCGCTTCACTGCCCGCGCCGACGGCGGCGCAGGAAGTGACCGTCCGAATCAACGGGCAACCGCTATATTTGAGTCCAGGGCCGATCGAGCGCGCCGGCCGCGTCTTCGTCCCGCTGCGCGGAATCTTCGAGCGGCTCGGCGCGGCGGTCGTCTATGCATCCGGCGAGATCAACGCCACGAAGGGAAGCACGACCGTTGCGCTGCGCATCGGCTCGACTCAGGCGGTCGTCAACGGTCAGTCGCAGACGCTCGACGTCGCGCCGTTCATCGTCGGAGCGACCACCTACGTTCCGCTCCGCTTCATCGCGCAGTCGCTCGGCGCCGAGGTTGGATACAGCGACTCGACGCGCGTCGTCTCGATTCAGATGGCGCAAGGCGTTCCGCCGCCCGTGCGGCCGGTTCGTCCGCCGCCGGTGCAGCCGCCGTATCCGCCGCCGAATCCGGCGCCGGTCGTTGGATTCCGGGCGCAGCAGCCGCAACCGGGCGCCGTGATCCAGGACCGTTTCCGCGTCATTTCGGCGCAGTTTACATATAGCGTGCAGCCAGGCAGCGTTCGCGTGCTGCTCGACGGCAACGACGTGACGTATCGCAGCGGCGTTTCCGCAACCGGCTTCTCGTATAAGCCGCCCGCACCGCTCGACTTCGGCTCGCACACCGTTCGCGTCTTCGGCCGTGGACCCGGTGCGAGACCGTTCGACCGTTCGTGGTCGTTCAGCGTCGCTCGGTCCGGCCTGCCGCTGACCATCTATCAGCCGGCGCCGAACGCGCCCGTCGGCCAAACCTTTACGCTGACGGGCAACACCGTTTCGAACGGCCGCATCCGCGTGACCGCGGGCGCGACACCGTCGTTCACCGGCGAGTTCGACGGAAGAACGACGGCCGGGCCGAAGGGAAACTTCAACCTCACGATCACGCTGACCACGATGCCGGGTCAGCAGGCGGTCTCCGTTCGCGTCACGGCGACGGATCCACGCACGTCGCAGAGCACGCAAGCCACGCTGCAGTTGCGTTTGACGATGCGGTGACCGTGCGCTCGCGTCTCTTCGCGGTTGCTGCCGCCGGCGCTCCGCTCGCCGCATGCGGGCGCAGTGAGATGCCGGGCCTGCAAACGCCGGCGCTACTCGTCGCCGAGAACACAGCGCGGTCTGACTTTGCGCGGCTCGCCGTCTCGGACGCCGGTCTCGACAGAGTCGTCGTGTTCAACCGGCACTACAAGGCGATCTTCAAGATCCCGGATTCGAATCCCGACGGTATCTGGATCGACGGCAGCGCCCACATCTACGTCGCCAATCCTTCACCGGTCAACGTCGTGAACGAATACGACGCGACCGGCAAGCTGATCTTTGCGTATCGCGAACGCATGACCGATCCCGTCGACGTAACCACCGACGTCTATGGACATATATACGTGGTGAATTCGGGAGCGCCGGCCACTGCGATGGTCGTCGAGTTTGCGCAGCAGCACGACGCGCCGTTCGGCTACTGTCTGACGGGTTTGGACAACCAAGGAATCGCGGTTGATTCCGGCGGTGACCTCTTTGTCAGCGGCAACGACACCGAAGGCAAAGGCCGGCTCCTTGAATATCCCAACACCCTGGCCTACTGCAGTTCGACCGTCTCCCCGAGAGTCAAATTCGGGACAGCCGGAGGCATTAAGATCGATTCGAAAGGCAACCTCGTCGTCTGCGATCGGGCCAACGGCGTTGACATCGTTCCACCGCCGTATGCGTCGGTCCGCAAGACCATCCGGGTGAAAGGCGCGCGCGAATACGATTACGATGCCCTCGATAGACTCGGTGAGAATCTGTTCGTCACCGATCCGCCCGCCGGAAAGGCCTACGTCGTCGCCTACTCGTCCGGCAAATTGAAACGAGTGCTCGGCTCCGCCCAGGGCCTCAAATTGCCCCAAGCGCCGGCATTGTACTAGTACCAACTAGTAACGTCTCAATCTCTAATTCAGAGGCGGAAGGTGACGCCCATACCGGTACAAAAATACCGACGCCGTTCCTTTTCCCAGTTTGCGCACCCGGCTCGAGTCCCGTCGATTCGGGGCGCCTTTGCCACCTCTCACTCGTGTAAGGAGAATGCTTTGCGAACCAAGTCAGCACTCTTTACCCTGGCCTTAGTCGGCGGCGCCGCGTTATTGGCCGCCTGCTCGGGTAACGGGGCCTCCGGCACGCAATCGAGCGTGCCGGGCGGCGGGAGCACGATGCAGACGCAGGCCCACGGCTCGATGCTGTGGCGCACCGGCATCGACCCGGCCGTTTTCTCGAAGATCCACGCGCGGCACGCGAAACATGTGCCGGCGCGGCCACGGCGCTTCAAAGAGCTCGCGGTCTCCGATGCGGGCCTCAACGAGGTCGTGCAGTTCAACCGCACCTTCGGAAACATGGGATCGTTCTCCAACTCGTACGGAGATGGAATTTGGATCGATCCGGCCGGCAACATCTACGTTGCCGACTACGCGTCGCTCGCGGTTGATGAATACGATCAAACCGGAACGTTGCTCTACACGTATAACAGCGGCCTGACGGACCCGGTCGACGTGACCACCGACAGCTCCGGCAACGTGTACGTTGCCAACTACGGCTCCGCAGGGAGCGCCAACGTCGTCGAGTATCCGCCGATGACGAACACGCCGACCGCGAGCTGCAACACGAACCTCGCGAACGAGGGCCTCATCGTCGACAAGACCGGCGACCTCTTCGTGACCGGCAACAACTCCGGCGGCACCGGCAACATCTATGAGTTCGCTCCGGGCGGCCTCGCGAGCTGCAGCTGGACGACCCTCACGCCGACGTTGACCTTCGCCGGCGGAATCACGATCGACAACACCGGCGCTCTGGTCGTGTGCGATCAGCTGGCCGGCATCGACATCATCCCGCCGCCGTACACCTCGATCAGCAAGACGATCACGGTACCGGGCGGCAGCGATTACTTCCACGACGCGCTGACGGGGCGCAACACGAAGAACCCGAATGGAACGTGGGAGTACTTGTTCATCGCCGACGCGGGCACGGCTGAAGTCTACGTCCTCAACTACACCAATGACTCGCTGGTGACGACCCTCAACTCGTCCAACGGCCTGTCGCTCCCGTACGGCGTCGCGACCTACAAGTTCAAACCGTAGTAGCGACTTCCAACGGACAACCGCAAGGGCGCGCCGCACGGCGCGCCCTTAGCATTTTCTGACAGGTTCGTAATGCGCGCTTAACCTCGGCTTGCTAGCATTGGCGGCGCAATGAGCGAGGAGCAAGTCGCCTATGCCGCACGGGGTGAAGAACGCGCCCTCGCTACGGTGGTCGCTCCGAAGCTGCTGCGCTTCGATGCGTTAGAACTTGTCGCCGGCAACGGCGCAGCGGACCTCGTCGCGGCCGTGGTGCTGACCTGGTCGGGCGACTCGAGCCGCGCCTATGAGTTATTCCGCCGGGCTTCCGCCGGTGCCGTAGCGGAGCGGCGTTTCGCGCTGGCGGCGGCGGCGCTGGAACGGCTGGCGCACCACGCGCTGCTCTTCGGCGACGTGGCCGTCGCTGCCGGCGCCGCGGGCGATGCGGTAGCGATCGCTTCGGAGCACCGCGTCACTCAAGCGATACTCGAGACGATTGCGACGGCGGCTCGCATCGCCTTGGCGAAAGGCGATCTTGGCGCCGCCGAGGACTTACTCCGGAAGGCGCATTTTCACGACGTTGCGCGACTCCCGATCGCATGCGCGCCGGTCGGAGTGGCGATCGCGCTGGAACGCGGCGACGCGGCGTCGTTGCGGCGTTGGAGCGGTCCGCCGATAATTGAAGCCGCGCTGCACAGTCCGCGACTGAACGAGGCTACGGCCGCCACTGCGGCGCTCCTGATCGCGACCGCGCAGAATGGCCCGGATGAAAGCAGTGCGATCGCGTTGCGCCGAGCACTGCTCGCGGTGACCGACGCGCAGAACGTCCCGGAATTCTTCACGGTTGCCGCCCGGTATGGCGATGTTGACGATGCGCGTTATGCGTTGCGCCTCTTCGAAGGCTGCGTCTGTCCCGAACGCAGTTACCTGCGAGCCCATCGTCTTTTGGCCCGCGCGTACCTTGCTTTTCGCACGGCCCAATATACGGCGTGCACGGAAAATGCGGGCGACGCGGCGCGCGCGTTCAGCGCGATGGGGCTGCGCCGCTACGCAGACGAGGCGATGGCGCTTCTGGTACGCCACACCGGCGGTCCGTGCCGGCCGCGAGGAAAACCACGCTCGACGCTGACGCAACGCGAGGAACAGATCGCAAACTTAATTCGGCGCGGGGCGCGCAATCGCGAGATCGCGTCCGCGTTACAGATCAGCGAGCACACGGTCGAGCGTCACGTGAGCTCGATTCTGGGGCGCTTGGGTCTGCGCTCGCGCTGGCAGATCGCCGACACGCGCGCGTTGCCCGAAGATTAAGGTTTCTTCAAGTTTCTTAGGGTGAGGTAATTAGCCGCTTCCCAACATTAAGGGTCGCCGGGAAGCTCGGGATGCGGTCCACCTTAGCGATGCCATAGCATGGTCGTGGACGTGAGACGGTTCTGTCGCTCGTCCGTTGCTGCGTAGCAACCTTCACCCGATGCACTTGCCTCTGTACACAAAGGAACAGCAACACATGAATAAGACCCTCGCGGCACTGCCTTTGGCGGTGACCACCGCAGCGTTGGTGCTGACCGGATGTAATGGAAACCCCGGATCGAGCGCCGGAGTCTCGGCTCTGCCGAACTCGCCGGCAGCGACGCACCAGAGCCGCGTTCGACGCGACGACAATGGTCCGCAAGACCTCCATGCGGGCGGCGCCACCTTCCCTGCGTACGCCTATAACCTCGGCGACCAACCCACTGGAGTTTATACCTCGCCCCAAGCGACGCCGGGGCCCGGTTCGATCCTGGCAGCGGCCGGCACGACCGGCAGCGTCTACTATTGCTTGACCGGCAGCGGATTCGGCCGCAAACAGTTCGATGGCGCATCCGTTACCGCCACCGTTGCGTGCGCGGCGCTCGGCCAGCCGCCGACCGGATTCGGTGGACGCCAAGATCCGCTCGACTTCAACGGTAGCGACGTCGCGCTCGCCTCGACCGAATGCTGCGGCTCGACGACGCCCTATGCAACGAATCGCGCTTCGACGTGGGGCCAACCTTTCGAGCTGCCGACGATCGGCGGCCCGATCGTGTTCCCCTATAATCACGACGGCTTCACCGGAGTCGGCTCGGGCGCATTCATCCAACTCTCCACCTGGACGTACTGCGCAATCTCAAACGGTACCATCAGCGACTGGAACGACGCCGCGATCACCGCGGACAACGGTGGCGTGTCGGTCACCGGCGGCGTCAGCGAGACGCTCCACTACTACTTCCGATCCGACGGCAGCGGCACGAGCTATCTCTTCACGAACAAACTCAACACTGCGTGCAACGCGACCTGGAACGGAAAGTACAAAAAAGATCCCTATCAGGACGTGGGTAAGGGTCGCGACGCCAGCTGGACTTACGGCGTCAATCAGACCTGGCCGGGCCCCGGCTCATCGGCACACCCCAATTCACGCTTCATCCCCGAAAGCGGTAACCCGGGCGTCGTCGCCGGGATTCAGGGCGACGAATGGGGCACCGGTTACGCCGAAGGCGCATGGGCGGCGGCTGCCGGCGCCGGCGGCTTCGGCGCTCTCGAACAAGCGAGCCTGCTCGATACGGTCAACAAAACGTTCGTGAGTCCGACCAACAAGAACGCGGTCGCGATCGGGCTGCGTAACGCCAAGACGATCACCTACGGCATGGGCAGCGACGGCCTCTCACTCGGTTCCAGCACGCCGTGGTGCCAGCTCTACATCGATCCCAGTCAGTTCGTCAAGCCCCCCGCGGGTGCGTACCCGATCGTCGGCTTGAGCTACTGGCTCTTCTATGGCAACAACAACGGCGTTCACGTTCCCGACAAGATCAAGCTCATCAAGTTCATCGCGTCCAAGAAGGCCAACAACCTCCTTGGTCCGCTCGAGTACAGCCCACTCGCCGGGTCCGTTCATACGGCGGTCCTCACCGCGCTCAAAGGCACTCCAAGCCAAGCGACCTGCTTGAAGTAGACCCCCGCGCTCGGTTGCGCGCACCGCCGCACTGCGGTGCGCGCAACCATAAAACAAAAAGTTGACTTAGGTCTTATTTTTAGAAGGAAGTTAACTGTAGTCATTAAAAGGACCACGCGCGGGTCTGAGTTGGGTCTTGGAATCACCATGGGATGCGAGGCGTTACCGCCGCGCGTTTGTTTCTGCTGGGGGGTCAATTTGCTCGAGTCGTTCCTTCGCGCCGGAAGGGTCGCGGTCGCCGCGGCCGCGTGGTTAATCGTGGCCGTCCAGGGCGTCGCCCTCGCCGAGACGGCGGGCGTCGTCGTAGGAACCGTCACGGACGACCGGACGCACGCGCCGCTCGCGGGCGTGGCGGTCGTTGCCAAATCTCCGAGCGCGAGGTATCGCGAGACGACCGACGCGCAGGGGCGCTTCCGGTTCCTGAGCGTCCTGCCGGACAACTACTCGCTCTCGTTCTCGCGTAGCGACTACGCGCCGTATTCCACCGCCATCGTCGTGCTCAACGGCTCGCAGCAGACCGTCAACGTTCCGCTCTCGCGCTCGCTCCGAACGATCGCCGTGACGCACGCGCGCTCGGCGGGAAGCGCCTTCCAACGCGGCATGACGATCGATACGTATAGCGTTACCGGCTCGCAGATCGATACCGTGATGGGCAAGGCGTTCAACTCAAACGAGAAGGATCTACTGCGCAGCATCCCCAGCATCACGATCGATAAGACCGGCACGGTGTCCATCCGCGGCGGCTTCGCATTCGAGGCGGCGTACGAGTTCGAAGGCATCGACTACACCACGCCCTCGGCTAACTTGCAGAACACGCTGCAGAACGTCGCCAACTTCAACTTGCTCAACGGCGTCGGCAGCGTCCAACTGATTCCGGGCGGCGGCGACGCGACGCACGGCAACACCGGAACGGGCCTCGTGCTTTTCACCGCCAAGCACGGGACGTACCCCACCTACTTTCATGCCGACGTCGAATCGCAGCTCTTTCCCTACCTCCATCAGTTAGGGTTGGAGTGGGGCTGGGCAGATCCGTCGCAGCGGTTCTCCAACTACGCGGGGTTTCTGGGCATCCGCCGCAACTACCAGTACGGGATTCCCGGCACCGCCGCCAACACGCTGGGAACGCTCGGCACCAACGCGGCAACGCTCGGCAGTACGATCGACCCCAACCTCGTCTACTACGCGCCGTCCTTCTTGAAATCGAACGACTTCGTCGACAACGCGATCTACCGCTTCGGGCGCAACAACAATCAGCGGCTGCAGTTCTTCATTCAAGATCAGGCGATCACGCAGACGCTCGATTACGGGGGATTTCAGTTTCTTCCGTATATTTCCGGCGGAACGCAGGCCGGCAAGTGCGCGCCGTACGTCGTGGTGGGTCCGAACGGACCGGTCAACAGCGTCCAGCAGAACTATGCCTGCGATAACTTGATACCGCTTTTTCCGGGACAGCCGAACACCTATGCGTTCGTTTCCCAGCCGGATCAGCTCAAGAGCCCTTTCCTGGCGTACAAGGGGGAATACGGGATCAGCCTGGGCTCGTCGTCGTTGCTGACCGCGCGATACTTCCGCACCTGGGCAGACCAGTCGCAGGACATGCCGGCCCAGGGAATCTTCGCCGATCCCTATGGGGGATCGCGCACGGGCGGCCAGATCGACGGAACGACGCAGCTCGGCACGAAGCATTTGCTGCGGTACGGCGGGATCTATCAGTTCGTCGTGCCCTACGGCAACCGCTACGACTTCACGTCGTATACCGCGTTCACGACGCCGCCCTACATCGTGACCTATGCGATCACGCACCCGTTCCAACCCTTACCGTTGCCGTACACGTACAACGGTCTGTTGCCGAACAACAATCCGGCCGCGCAAAACGCGGGCGCGTTGGAGCAGGACTTCTTTTCGCCGGCGTTCTGCGCGCAGATCAACCTCCGCGGCAACTGCGGATACCTCTCGTCGTACTTTCCCGGCGGCGTTCGCTTTCCGTTCGAGGAAGACGTTTCAACTGTCTCGCAACAACAGTACGGCTGGTACGCGCAAGATACGATCGAATGGTCGAATCGCCTCAAGAGCGAGGTTGGCCTGCGCTTAGACGGCTACAACTTTCAGATTCCGACGCAGGCCGGGGCGCCGCCCTCGATTCCCGGAGTGCAGCACCAACGACTGTACGAGCCGCACATCGACCAATCGTACTCTCCCGACCCGCGCGATACGTTCCGGATCGGCTTCGGGCATACGCTTTCGATGCCGTTGCCGAGCCTACTGGGCGCCGACGTCAGCCGCGCGCCGTACGCCCCGTTTCAAAGTATTCCGTCGTACGACAATTCGACCGGTAAACCCGCGACGTACTGCGGCGCCCATGCGAACCAGCTCTGCGCCAGTTACGCCGATCAGTTGTACTGGCTGACGCGCGACTATCGCTTCGGGAGCTCGACGCTGGAGGCTCCGCTCGTCGGCGCGACCTTTACGAACATCGACCTCTCGTGGGCGCACGAGTTTCGGGACGGCTCGGCGATGAAGATCACGCCGTTCTACCGGCGCGGCTACAACGTCGTCGAGCAGACCGCGCAGATCGTCGGGTACAACTATCAGACGGGCTCGCCGATCTTCGGCGACGTTTCGTACTCGAACCTCGGCATACAAAAGGCCAGCGGAATCGAGGCCCTCTACACCAAGGAAGTGCCGATCGGACTTTCGATGCAGGTGGGCGCTACCTACATCAGTCAGTTCGGAAACGAGCCGCCCGGCACGTTTTTGCAACCGGCGGCGCTGGCGCTGGGCGTGACCTACCGATCGCCCGACCTTTCGCCGTTTCAGCTAAACGCCGCGTTCAACTACAAGAACAAGAACGGCTGGCGGATCAATCCCGTCTTCGCGATCAACGCCGGCTACCCGTACGGCGCGGGCTACTACACCGCCGTTTACTGTAACGGCATTCCGGTGATCGTGCCGAGCACCAGCCTCGGGGTGATCTACTCGCAGACCCCCGGTTACATCGACCCGCTCGATCCCGGCACGTGCACCAAACCGAACATCGCAGCGACTCGCGGAATTCACGAGCCGGGCCTGGCCGGCGGCTTGCTCACGACGCCGCGCGTCGACACCGATCTCACCGTCGAGTACCGGCCGCCGACGCGCGGCCTTCTCGCTCATTCCGTCTTCGGAGTGCAGATCCAGAACCTATTCAATCAGTTGTATAACGTGCCCGTCTACAACGGCTGCTACGGCGCGCCGGTGACGACCGGATTGCAAAGCGGCACGGCGCCCTGCACATATTCGACTGCGCCGTACGCCCCGCCGGATATTGCGGCCCATAGCTCGTCGCCGTACCTGACGTTTCCGAACGAGCCCCCGATTTCGTTTCGCTTCTACTACCAGGTGACGATATGAACGTACGTGTTTTCCAAGCTCTCACGGCCGCGGCGGTCGTCTCGTTCTGCGCGGCCCTCGTCGCGTGCGGCAACGGCGGCGCATCCGAGCCGACGGTCACGTCGCTCGATCCCGCGGCGACGAGCAAACTGCAGTTCGCCGTCGGAGTCGCAACGCTGACGTTTGCGGGCGGCGCGAAGGTGGCGTACGGGCTCAATACGGTGGAGACGCTGCGTCAAAAAGACGGCCTCTCCGGCGTGCTCTACGACGTGCCGATGATCATCGGCCCGACCTCCTTCGACGTACTGATCTCGACGGAGACCGGAAGCCAAGTGCTTTCGGCCGGCGCCGATCTCGGAACGAATCACATCACCTGGGGCACCCTCAACCAGTCGAAGTGGACCGGTGCGCCGCGCGGCTTCAAAGCCTCGACGAGCGGTGCGTTCGGTTACGGGCTGTGCCCCTGCAACTCCGACTCGGGGCCGGCGAACGGGTTCTCGCCGCTCTATCAAGCATATCTGCTTCCGGTGTACGGCGAGGACGGATATCTGGAACGATGGTACGGCGGGCCGCCGGCGTTCCCCGCAGCGGGCCCGAGCGTTCGCGCGTTGGGCTGGGAGGGCTACTCCCTCGGCTTTACCGACTTCGCGGTGCAGCCGGCGGTCGGAACGTACCATCTCTACGCCGCCGTTCCACCGGCGTTCGACACGCCGCAGAATCCCACGCCGAGCCCCAATCCGCAAGCGACGCCGACGCCGGCGCCCGGAATTTTAGCGGCGGGCGCCGAGCTCTCGCGCCTGCATCCGTTGCCGTCGTTCTCGACGCCGACGTTTACGGCCGATCGAAACGGCGGCGGCCGCGTGGGGGTCAGCGTTCCTTTCGGCGCGACGGAAGCGATGGTCGTCGTGCGCGCCGTGGGCGGCAGCGGCAGCGGCGTCTGCGTGCAATCGCATGCGAGCGACAGCTACTACACGCTCGTCACCCATCATAGCGGCGCGCAAGATCTGGCGCTCGCCGACGATCTGGGACCGCTAACGGGCACCGGAAAGAAGACGCCGACGATCTGTCCGCAGGAGTCGTATCAGATCTATGCGGCCGGCGTGAACTATCCGGCGTACGAGGCGTCGTATCCCGGCAATCTTTCGCAACTGCCGGTGCTCCGAGGCGCAAACGGGCAGGCCGACGTGACGACGTCCGATCTTCTCAACGGGACGTACCCGTGAAACTGCGCTGGAGCGCGATTATCGCCGCAGTTGCGTTGTCCGCGTGCGGCGGCGGGAGTTCGCTGCCCAACGGCTCCGTCGTGAACTCTCCCGGCGGCCCGGGGCAGCCGCCGCCCAAGCTCGTCGCCGTCAAAGTGACGGTCACAGTGCCGCTACGGAGCCACGGCATCGGTCCGAACTACGTGTCGGTCAACACGAAGTCATTGGCGATCCAGTTGTCGTCGGTCAACGGACAAGGCGTCGGCGGCGTCAATCCCACGACGATCGACACGGTGGCGCACGCGCGCGGCTGCTCGACCGAGGCGAACGCGCTCGTCTGCACCGCGACCGCGTCGGGGTCGCCCGGCGACGACGTCTTTGCGGTGACGACCTTTACCCAAACGAATGCGAACGGCGCGGTTCTCTCGGTCGGCGACGTCGCGGCCAAGGTTGGATCGAACAGCGAGGTTCAGATCGACAACTTGCTGTTGAGCCTCAACGGCATCGTCGCATCGCTCAAGCTTTCGGTCGCGCCGAAAGGCGCCAAGCGCGGCAAGCCGGCGAGCGCCGCCGTCTCGCTGGCCGCGTTCGATGCGAGCGGCGCGCAGATCGTGGGCCCCAGCGACTACGCCTCACCCATTGCGCTCGCGATTCAGGGCGATAACATGCATGCGTTCTCGCTGCACGCCGGAGGAAAGTCGGGCTCGTCGCTGTCCATCGTCAAGCCGACGTCGGGCATCGCGCTGCACTACGACGGCAATCCGCAAGCGCTGTCGATCACGCTGAGCGCGAGCGTCACCGGCTACGGGTCGGTCGGCGGCAGCGCTCCCTTCGCGTTGCACGGGAAGATGCCGCCCCCTCCGGTCGGCACGATCTACGCGTTGAACCTCGGCACCAAGGGCGGCCAGGCGGCGGTGGTCACCGAGTATGCCGGAACCGCGAAAGGAAACGCTTCGCCCGAGCGCACGCTGTCGCTCGACGCGAAGCTCTACGCGCGCACGATCGCGGTGGACTCGACGGGAAACCTCTACGTGGGCTATACCGATAATAGCCTCGGATATAATCCCGGGACGGGCGCTCCCGACGCCGGCAACGAGATCGCCGTATACGCCCCGGGCGCGGCCGGAAATACGCCGCCCACGGCGGTGATCACCGCCGATTCAACGACGAACACGGCGCTCTTCCCGGTCTTCATCACGTTCGATCCGAGCGGTCGCATCGTGACGTTCGGCGGCACGAGCGTTGACGGAAATACGGGCGATGCGGTGTTGACCTACGCAGCGGGCAGCTCGGGGCCGGCGACGCCGGAGTACGGCTTCGACTTTGCGCCGACGCTCGATTACGCGGCGTCCGTTCCCACCGGCTTGGCGATTGACTCGAGTAACAACTTCTACGTCAACGGCGGCCTGCACACGATCCTGCAAACGCAGTACGGGACGTACGTGGCGTCCGCCGCCGACATCGGCAATCCGCAGACGGTTCCGGCGCGAACGATACCGTGGGATTCCACGACGCAACTTCAGCCCGGCTCGACCACGAACGTCGCGCTCGATAAGAGCGGCGAGCCGTTCGTCGGTGCATGGATGAAAGTCGGCAGTGGTAGCAACGCTCCGTGTCAGGCGCGGGTGAACGTCTATGCGGCCGGGGCCGGCGGCGGGACGACCGACGTGCCGCCGCAGCGCGTTCTGACGCTCGAGGGCGTCGTGACCAAAGGCGCCTGTTACTCGAATCCGCTCGTCAACTACTTTCCTGCAATCGCGCTCTACTCGTCGTCGCTGTTCGCCGCCGACGATATCAACGACGCGATCGACGCGTTTACCGCAAGCGCGCACGGCAACGTGAAGCCCTCGGTGCAGATCGCCGGCTCGGCGACGCAACTCCACGCGCCCGTCGCGCTCGCGCTCTCCGCTAAGTGAATATGTTCCTCCCGCGCGCGGTTTTAGCTTGTGCGTTCGCGTTATCCGCGTGCGGCGGATCGAATGCTGCGCCGTCCGGCGCGCTGCCGGCACAGCAGGGCGGTGCGCGAGTGCGCTTTGCCGACGGCGCGCCGTTGCTTGAAACGCTCATCAACGGCGTGCCGCAGGACATTGGGACGGCATATCTCCAGATGGACGGCGCGACGGTTGCATCGCAGTTTTCCTACGGCACGCTGACGCCGTTCCTCGGGGTTGCCGCGGGCGCCCACTCGCTGGTTGCGCGCGATCAGCTCGGGTATGCCGTTGGGCCGCTCAAGACGCCGTCGCTGACCGCTGGGAGCCGGTACACGTTGATCGTCGTCGGCGCGTATCCGAACTATCGCGTTCTCGCCTTCGGGGAACCGAAGAGCACGAGCGGCGCGCAGCTGTCGTTCTACGAAGCCTCGCCCGCGGTTGCAACGGCGGACTTCGGGAGCTTTACCGCGTCGAACCACTCGAACTTCAAACCGCTCGGGAGCGCGCATCTCGGCAACGTCGTAACGGTCGGCATCGGTGGACACGTCGCGAACTTCGGCGGTTTCGTTGGGCCCGCGAACGCACCGATCGGCACCCTGACGCCGGCGCAGATCGATCCGTTCGATGCACACAATGTTTTGCCGTTTCACCGGATCGGCCGGCTGTCGCTATTTCTCTTCGATCGGAAGTACGCCAGCGTCGCGCCGGTCTTCGGGAGCCTCGATCAATGAAAGCCTGCTCCTATCTCGCCGTAGCGATCGGAGCGCTCGCCGTCGCCCTTGCGATCGGAGGATGCGGCGTCGCCAGCGGACCCGCGCCGGGGGTAGGGGTGCCGCCGCCGACCGCCACGCCCGCGCCCGCGAAACGCCTCTACGCCGACCATAACGGCGTGCTCTACGAGTACGCGCTGCCTTTGCGCGCCGCATCGAAGCCGGTGCACAGCTGGAATGAGTGGCCCGGGCTTGGGCTTGCACCCGCCGTCACGGTGGATAGCTTTACCGGCCGGGTCGCGCTCGCGAGCCCGAAGAGCATCCGCATCTTCTATCCGCCGATTCGCTCGTTTGCGAAATCGCACGCGAGAACGGCGATTACCCTAACTCCGGCGATCACGCAAGTCGGGGTGAACGGCGCGGACCTCGTAGACCTCGAGTACGATCCGAACGGCGACCTCTGGCTCTTCAATAACCTCGGCGCCGGAATCTCCGAGCTGCGCGCGCCGTTGTCGCCGTCGAGCATCGCGGCGCTCTCACTGCAGTTCGGCGCTCCCGGCTCGAAGACGGCCGGCTTCACGACGCTCGTGCAAGGGCGCTTCGACATCAACTCGACGCTCTACGTCTATGCGCTCTCATCAACGCGCGGGCTGTTGTTCAAGATCGGCTTTCCCTATGCGCGGCCGCCCGGAACGACGGGCCTCAACTTGAATCAAGCGAACTTCATCGATTCGAGCCAGTGGTCGCCGACCGCGCCCGTGCAGCCTTCCCTAATCGTTGGGCAGTATTTTGGCCAGCTTTCCTCGCCGCCGCCCGGTTCGCCGCCGCCGCCGCCCGTCAACGTGCTCGGCGAGTTCTTGCTGCCGCTCAACCCCCAGATCGGTCTCTTTCCGAACTCGCACACGAATGCGATCGTCGGCGCGCTGGCCGCGGATCCGCTGCGAACGCGGCTCTACACGCTCGATTCGGTGCGTGGAACGCTCAACGTGTACGCCCTGCCGCTGCCGAATCGAGCGAAGCCGGCGTTGAGCCTGGCGTGCCCGGCCGGATCGAACTGCAGCTTCAAACCGGAGCACCTCTTCTTAGCGCCGTAAGTCTACGGCGTGAGAGCAATGGTGCTGCGCCGTCCGGGGCCGATCGAGAGCGATCCGCTCGAAGCGTGCGAGGTGCCGCGGCCCGTGCCCGCCGACAATGAAATTCTCGTGAGAGTTCGCGCCTGCGGCGTCTGCCGCACCGACCTTCACGTGTGCGAGGGAGAGCTCGCGCCAAAGCATCCGGCGATCGTTCCCGGCCACGAGATCGTGGGCGTCGTCGAAGCGCGCGGAGCGCACAGCCGGCACTTTCAGGCGGGCGAACGCGTCGGCATCGCGTGGCTGCGCGAGACCGACGGCACGTGCGAGTACTGCACGACCGGACGCGAGAACCTCTGTCCCAACGCGCGCTTCACCGGCTGGGACGCCGACGGCGGTTACGCCGAGTTCGCCGTCGTCCGCGACGACTACGCGTATCGAATCCCCGATGCGATCGACGACGAGCATGCCGCGCCGCTGCTCTGCGCGGGAATCATCGGCTTTCGCGCGATCAAGCGCGCGGGAATCGCGCCGGGCGCAACCGTTGGGCTCTACGGATTCGGCGGCTCCGCGCACTTGGCGTTGCAAGTGCTCGCGCGTTGGGGCTGCCGAGTCTTCGTGATGAGCCGCGGCGGCGTTCATCGCGAGTTCGCGCGGGAGCTAGGCGCGCAGTGGATCGGCGAGGCGTCCGAAGCGCCGCCCGCGCCGCTCGATGCCGCGATTCTGTTCGCGCCGGCAGGCACGCTCGTCGCGCCGGCGCTGCGCTCGCTGCGGCGCGGCGGCGTGCTGGCGATCGCGGGAATTTATCTGTCGCCCATTCCGACGCTCGACTACGAGCGCGACCTATTCTACGAGCGTGAAATTCGCAGCGTCACGGCCAACACGCGCGCCGACGGGGAAGAATTTTTGACGATCGCGGGCGAGATTCCGATTCGAACCAGCACGATAGGGATGCCGCTTGAAAGGGCCAATCGAGCGCTGACGATGCTCAAACACGACGAGCTCCGCGGCGCGGCGGTGCTGCTGCCGTGAGGTGGTTGTCCGCGTCGCTCGCTCTGGCGATCATTCCGGCGGCCGAAATCGACGCTCGACGTCGAGGCAATAAAGAACGGTTACAGTGCGGACGAGCTGCGCGCGATCGCCGTTACGATCGAACGCAACGGCGATTCCCTACGCATCGCGACCGTCTACCAGGCGGGATTTCATACGGGCGGCGTGCGCTATCGCCTGCTCGTTCCGGCCCGCGTCGCGCTCGAGGTGAGCAACGATGCGGGGGGCGTGAGTGTCGCCGGCCTTTCCGGCGACGTTTCGGTCGAGACGCAGGCGGGTACTATCAGGGCTGACTTCGGCAAGGTGGCGCTCAGGCGGTCGATCGTTTTGCGAGCGACGACCGGCTCGATTCACTGTTCCCTTTCGCGCGATAGCGACGCGACGATCGACGTGTCAAGCTCGGTCGGCAGCATCTCGAGCGATTTCCCCAGCATCGCGACGCGCCGCGAGAGCATCGTCGGAATGAGCGCGCAGGGGCGCCTGGGTAGCGGGAGCGCGCGAATTACGCTGAGCACGACGACCGGCGCAGTTGCCATTCGAGAAAGGTAATCCTCAGCAGGATTTGGCGGCGTGCAGACTAACCTGAGCCGTCCCTGGGCCGCGCCTGGAATCTCGCGTCGAATCGCACGGGCCCGGGCACCTTCCCTAACTACACAAAGGAGAAACCTCCGTATGCGTTTACTCTCATCAGCGCTGTGTACGACAGTGGCTGTTGCGCTGCTCGCCGGATGCGGCGGCAGCAATATGTCATCGCCGACTGCGGCGGTGCCTGGCGGTGGAACCGGAATGACGGCGGGACATCACGTCCAACCGCTGTCCGCGGTTCCGAAGTGGATGATCCCGAAGGTTCGTCCGCCGTTCCACGGCGTTAAAGCGCCGAAGTCCGTGACTCGCGGCATGTACATCAGCGAGTTCTACGGCAGCAGCATCCTCGGCTACGCGCGGCGTAACGTCGGCAACAAGCCGCCGTATTGCACGGTCCCCGGATCTGCCGTCAATAACCTCGCGGTTGACAACGCGAAGAACCTGATCGATCCGGACGGCGGATCGCGCAGCATCATCATCTACGGCGGCCCGGCAATGTGCGGCAGCGTCGCTGCAACGATCTCCGATCCCTACGGTCAGCCGGCTGACGCTTCGAGTCAGAACGCCATGACCGGCAACATCGCGGTCGGCAACATCGTCGACAGCTCCGGCGTCGGCAGCGTCTCGATGTGCACCGTCGCCGCCGGCTGCACGACCAACCTCACCAGCTCGTCGATCACCGGCTACGGCGGCGGCGTCGCGATGGACAACAGCGGCAACTGCTACATGACGTCGGAGAACGCGTCGTTCACCGCGTCGATCATGACGTACTGGGCCGGCTGCTCGGGCAGCGGCACGACCGCAACGGGCTATCTCAACAGCTCCTATGGCGCTCTCGAGATCGACAACTCCGGCAACATCCTCTCGGTTGATGCGTTCAATTCGAGCGGGAGCCAACTCTACGTGTATTCGGGCTGCAACCCGGCCTGCACCGTCGTTGGCGGACCCTATCCGCTGCACGGCAGCACGCTCTTCGTTCGCCTGAACAAGGCCAACGGGCGCCTCGCCGGCGTGGAGTATGTCAATGGTCAAGTCGACCTCTACAACTACAGCGCCACCGGCGGCCTGACGTACCTCTACAGCTTCAACAACGGTCTGACCACGAGTCTTCAACCCGAAGGCATCGCCTGGCAGCCGAAGACGAATCAGTAGAAGCTTCTTCTCCGGAAGAACAACAAAAGAAGATGGCCGGAGCGATCCGGCCATCTTTCTTTTTGTTCTAGTCGTCGCCGAGTAGCGTCGTGCGCCGCGAGCGAAGCGCACGCGGTCGGAGCGCGTCGAACGCGTGAAATCGCCGCGCCTTCTGTGCGTAGTTGAACGCGTCGGGGTCAGCGGCCGGGTCGTTCGCGCGCGCGTCCGCGGCGGCCATCGGCGCCAGCCCGAAGTTATCTTCGATGTAGCGCAGCACGCTCGCGATTTCATACTGCGCGTGCGTGACGCGGCCGGTGGGCGAGTAGGGTGAAATCATGATCAGCGGAATGCGAAAGCCCAGGCCGTCGTAGTCAACGTAGGGCGGCTTCACGGGATCGAACCAGCCGCCCCAGTCGTCCCACAGAATGAAGATCGCGCTGGACTGCCAGAACTTGCTCTTGCCGACCGCGTCGACGATCGAACTCACCCAGGCCGGACCGCCGTTGGCCAGCAGCCCGGGGTGGTCGGAGTTTTGCAGCGTCGGCGTGATCCACGTGATGTTCGCCAAGTACCCGTTGGCGACGTCGGTCAGGAACTGCGATTGCGGGTTGACGACGTCGTTGGTCCAGTCCGGTGTCTTGTAGATGCGGCTGTCGGCCTGATACGCGGACCACAGGGCGTCGGTGCTGCTGAGCGAGCCCGTATAGTATCGCCAACTCACTCCCGCGGCGTCGGCCTCGTTGCCCAGCGTCGGAATGTCGAAGCAGGCGCGAATTAACTTGCCGTACGTGCGTTTGTCGGTGAAGGTATTAATCTTGTCGGTCTTACCGCCAGGACACCCCCAGTTCGTCTGCGGATAATCGGCGGCATGGCCGGCATACGCGGCGACGGAGTATTGATGGGCGATAAAGCTGCCGTCGATATTCGAGCTGAACATATTGTCGGCCAGCACGTACTGCTGCGCCATCTCCCAGTACTGTTTGATCTCGTTTTCGGGAACGTAGGAGTACGCGAAGTTGCGCGGCGCGCCGATGGATGCGATCTCGTTGTTCCATCCGTTCATCCTGCAGTGCGTGCCGGGTATCTTACCACGGCCGTTGCAGGCGGCGAAGAACGTGCGCGACGCGTGCTCGATGTCCCAGTTGGTGGCCAAGTCTTCCGCCTGTAACGCGATCTTGTCGCCCTTCGTATCGTAGCCGTAGTTCTGCGTCGTCGCGCCGGGATATCCGAGGAAGAGATTGTTGAACGAGCGGTTCTCTTGCACGACGAAGATCACGTGCGCGATCGGCGAGGCCGCGCGCGCGATCAGGCGCGCGGCCGCCGGCCTGGTCGCTTCCGGCGCGCCGCCGCTTGCGCCGCCATTGCAGGCAGCAAGCGCAAGAAGAAGGGCGGTAGTCGAACGGCGCATGCCGGGCTGTTGGCAGAACCCCGCAGCAGACCCTTCGCTGCGACGGAGGGCGCTCGCGCCACATCGAAGCGAGCGCGACAATGATCCGACAAAGTTCCGCGTGGTCGTACGCCGCGCTTGCGTTGCTCGCACTCGCCGGGTGTGCCGGTGGGTCGCACGCGGCGTTGATGCCCGCGTCGCGCGCGGTCTCTTTGACGGCATCGCCGCAGAGCGGCGCGGGCAAGATCGCGCACGTCATCTACATCATCCAAGAGAACCGGTCGTTCAACAACCTGTTTTACCGATATCCCGGCGCGTATACCGTGTCGAGCGGCAAGATCTCAAACGGCAGGACGGTCGCACTCAAACCCGTGAGCCTCGCGTACCAGTACATCATCGACCATTCCGCGGCGGCGATGTTTGCGGCGTGCAACGGAAAAGGCAGGCTGACGGGAACCCGTTGCCGGATGAACGGCTTCAACAAGGAGTATGTGGATCTCGGGCCGCCCGGCGTAAAGTACGCGCAGTACGTCTACGTGCCGCACAGAGAATCGAAGCCGTACTTCGATATGGCGCACGAATGGGTGCTCGCCGACCGCATGTTCCAGTCGCAGCTCGACGAGAGCTTCGTCGCGCATCAGTACGCGATCGCGGCGCAGGCGCAGGGCAGCGTGAATCTGCCATACGGCGCCTGGGGCTGCGTTCCCGGCCCAAGCGAGCTCGTGCAAACGCTCACGCAGAACCGCAAATATGGCCCGGTTCAGTCGCCATGTTTCGATTACCAGACGTTGGGCGACGAGCTCGACAAGGCCGGACTCACATGGCGCTTCTACTCGAGCTGGTACCACACGAAGAGCAGCGGCTTCGGCGCCGTATGGTCGAGCTACCAAGCCGTAAAACACATCTACGAAGGGCCCGACTGGAAGAAAGACGTGATCACGCCGCAGACCCGCTTCTTCAAAGACATCGCGCACGGGCGGCTCGCCAACTTCACCTGGATCACGCCCGTCTGCAAGAACTCCGATCACGTCAACTGCGGCGGCGGCTTCGGACCCTCGTGGGTCGCGGCGCTGGTCAACGCGGTGGGTGAAAGCAAATTCTGGAACAGCAGCGTCGTCTTCGTGCAGTGGGACGATTGGGGTGGCCTCTACGACCCGGTGAAGCCGCCGTTTGCCGATTACGACGGCTTGGGCTTCCGCGTTCCGCTGCTCGCGATCTCGCCTTACGCGAAGCACGACTACGTCTCGCACGTGCAGTACGAGACCGCGAGCGTCTTGCGTTTCGCCGAAGACTTGTTCGGCCTAGGTCAGCTCGCGGCCGCGGACGCGCGCGCCACATCGCCGGCCGCCGACTGCTTCGACTTCGGCCGCAAACCGCGCAAGTTCGTGCCGATCGACGCGCCGCGCGACCGGCAATTCTTCCTGACCCAGAGCGAGGATTACCGAATTCCAGATGACCAATAGAACGAGGCGCCGCATTACTGCGGCGCCTCGCGCGTTTCGATGAGAACTGCCAGCCTGATACTATCCCACGGTCCACCGATGTCAGCTACAAAAGAGAGGCCGTGCGGTGCACGGCCTCTCTCGTTCGCTATCGTTGTAGCTTAGTAGGCCTTGTCACCCTTGGGGGATCCCCAACCGATGGGCCCGGCGTACGTGTGGAACTGGTGCGTACCGGCGGTGCAGAGGTAACTTCCTCCGCAGCTACCGTCATTGCCGACCTTGATGTTGTGCAGGGCTCTGAGGCGCGGGTGACGGTGCAGCTGCCAGAAGTGCTCGCCCGCGTTCACGCTGCTCTGGTTGCCCGCGAGCGCGAAGACGGCGGCGTTGAGCGGCGAGGCCGCGCTGGTGCCGCACTCGACGATCCAGCCACCGTTGCCGTACGTGTCGTACTCGGCAACGCCCGGAGAGCAGCCGGCCTCCGACGATACGTCGGAATCGGTGCGATACGTGCAGCTGGGATCGGTTTGCCACGTCGGCTTGGTGATTCCGGTGCCGCTACCGTTATTGGAGCAGCCGCCGCCGGCGCCCGACCAGACGCTCTCACTGTACCCGGAGCCGCTCTTGACGAGCTGCGTTCCGCCGATGGATACGACCGACGAGCCGGCCTCCGGCGCGCCGTTCGCATCGTAGCCGAGGTCGCCCGAGGCGGCGAGATAGACGACGCCCGACGAACTGAAGTGGCTGTAGAAGTTGTTGTCGCCGCAGAAGTCGTCGCCGTAGCAGATCCAGCTGTTGCTGACGATCTTCGCACCGAGTTTGTTGACCGCGGTGTCTTCGGCGGTCTCGAGATCGGTCGTGTCGGCGCCGTTGGCCTCGATCAGATAGATCGTGCACTTCGGACAGGCTGCGGAGACCATGTCGACGTCGAGATCTTCCTCGGTGCCCCAGCCGGTGCTACCCGACGGGAACCCGCTGGTGTCGCCGTTCTGATTGTATTTCGTAAAGTTTGCGGTTCCGAGATTGAACTGCGTGCGATACGCCGCCAGATCGCTGACGATGTTCGGGTTATCGTACGCGTCCACGATCGCTACGATCTGGCCCGAGCCTTGCGTGATCGGCAGCTTATAGGCAGCTTCTAAGTCGGCGGGCGCCAAGCCGGCGACGAGCGGGCTCGGTCCGGTAGAGCGGGCCGTCAGCGCCAAGCACGTCGGCTGCGCGTAGACCTGGGGACAGGCCTCATGCGCTTGATTCATCACCTTCCACTGTGGAATGTGACGCGCTATTGCCGCAATGCTTGCCTGAGTTTGGGAGGCGCCGGCGGTCGGCACGCCCTGTGAGCCGCCGCTACACGCGGCGACTGCTAGCGCCGCAACCAGCGGCGCCATAAGTCGGATGGTTCCGTTCACAAATGCTCCTTAGAGAGAGGGGATACTGGGAGTTTCATGAGTTTCCGAAGATGTAACGCGCCACCTTCAGGCGATGTTGCCGATTTGCAGTTACTGCTCGTCGGGAATCCGTGGGTCGCTTGGCTGGTGAAGGAAGAAAGCCGGCCCAACCGGCGCCTTGATTGTAACGAAGGGTCGCGGCGGCTGCGAGAAGTTGAAGCAGTCGGCTGCGGGCGACGTCGCGCGCGCGTCGGCCGCGGAGAGCTGCGGCAATCCGAAGAGATCTTCCGCGAAGCGCAGCACGCTCGCCGTCTCGTACTGCACGTGCGACACGTAGCCGTTCTTGGCGTACGGCGAGATCACCATCAGCGGCACGCGGAAACCTAATCCGTCATAATCCGCAAACGGCGGCTTCACCGGATCGTACAGGCCGCCCCAATCGTCCCACTGCACGAAGATGGCGGTCGAGTTCCAGAACTGGCTCTTGCCGACGGCATTGACGATCGACGTCACCCACGATGGCCCGAGGCCGCCGCCGCACGACGGATGATCGGAATCGGGGCAGAGCGGCGTAATCCACGTAAAGCTCGCGAGCTTGCCGGCCGCGACGTCGGTGAGAAAGCGGCTCTGCGGCGTCACGATGTCCTTCTTCCAGTCGGGACCGTAGTAAATGTGCCTCACCGCCTGATACGCGGACCACAGGCCGCTGAACGGTACGCGGAAGTGACTCGTATAGAAACGCCACTGAAGGCCCGCTTTATCGAGCCCGTCGCCGAGCGTCGCGTAGTTGAAGCACGGCCGCTGCGTGCCGCCGTACTTGCGGTCCGTCTTCAGGATCTCGACTTGATCGGTCTTGCCGCCGCCGCAGCCCCAATAGTAAAACGGCACGTTGACGCTCGACTGCGCCTGCGCCGCGATGATGTACTGATGCGCGACGAAGCTCTCGTCGAGCTGCGATGCGAACATTTGGTCGGCGAGCACCCACTGATGCGCGATGTCCCAGTACGGTTTCGATTCGCGATGCGGCACATAGGCGTACTGTCCGTTCAACGGGCCGCCGTACAGCCGCTCGAGATTGAAGCCGTTCATGCGGCAGCGCGTGCCGGGAAGCTTGCCTTTGCCGTTGCACGCGCTAAACATCGCATACGCCGAGTGATCGATCTCGTACGTTTTCTTGAGTGAGATCGGCCGCAGCGCGATCGTCTGTCCGTACGAATTCTTGCCGCTCGACGCGGTCTGCGCGCCGGGAAATCCTTCGAACATGTCGTTGAAGCTGCGGTTCTCCTGGACGACCCAGATGACGTGCGTGATCTTGCCGGCGCCGTTGTTCTGCAGCGACTGCAGCACGCCGTTTTCGGCAGACGACGGCAGCGGCGCCCTCGTCGAAAAGCCGCCGCCGCAGGCCGCACACAATGCGACCATCGCCGCGAGCGATGCAGCGCGTATCAACTCCCTCATCATAAGGACATGCCGCGTCCCCGAGCGCCCTCCCTTCCGACCCGTAGCAAGCAGGTGCGGCTCTCCGCGGGTGTAATACTTGGCCCTCCCCCGACGGACTCTACTGCGTAACAAAAGGAGCGTTTGTGTGAATCGATTGAAACTCGTCGCGCCGCTGATTGCGGCGCTTGCGATTGCCGCTTGTAGCACAGGCGGTAGCTCGAATATGCCGGCGTCGGCCGGTGGACCTACGGGCGCCTCAGCGGCGTTCAAGCACGTTCCGGACTGGGCTGCAAAGCATGAGGCGCGCGCCGTCTGTCCGCAAGTGGTCGGCAAGCCGACGTGTTTGGCGCTCCAAGTGATGAAGCACGGAATCGTGCCGCTCTGTTCGCCCTCGTCGAACTGCGGCTGGACGCCCAGCGACCTGCAGACGGCATACAACCTGACCAACCACCTAGGCAACGGTTCCGGAACCGCGGTCGCGGTGATCGAGGCGGGCGACGTGTCGGACGCCGCGTCGGCTTTGGCCACATATCGTAACCAGTACGGTCTCGGAACGGCAAACCTGGTGAAGTACAATGAGAACGGACAACAGAGCAACTATCCTCCGGATTGTTCCAACTATGGCTGGTGCATCGAGAGCTATCTCGACATCGACATGGTCTCCGCCGCGTGCCCGAAGTGCACCATTTATCTCATGGAGGCCAAGGGCGGGATCAGCGACTTCGAAGCCGCCGAAGCCTCGGCAGTCGCGGCGGGCGCGACGATCGCGAGCAACAGTTGGATCTGCTACGGCAGCTTCAACTGCGGCGACACGAACTTCCCCAACTACTTCAACACGCCGGGCGTGGCGTATCTGGCATCGTCGGGCGATGCCTCGTACGGTAACATCGGTGGCCCGTCGGTGCTGAGCAGCGTCATCGCGATCGGTGGAACGCAGCTAGCCAAGACGAGCTCGCGCTACACCGAAACCGTCTGGAACGGCGCGGGCGCCGGCTGTTCCGACCCGACAAGCGTCGGGAGCCCGGGAGTCGCCAAGCCGTCCTGGCAGCACGATCCGAGTTGCACGTACCGCACCGATTCCGACGTATCGGCCGAGTCCGGCTGCGCGCCGGGCGTCGCGGTGTACGCTGGAGGCTATGCCGGGTGGCAGGGCGTCTGCGGCACCAGCGTCGCATCGCCGCTTACCGCGGGGATCATCGGGTTGGAGGGTAACGCCTCCGCATTCGGTGTCAACGGCGGCGAGCGTTTCTGGCAGCTGCATGGTGATAATCGCCACGACGACCTTCACACGATCCGGTCGGGCAGCGATGGCTCGTGCGGGGGCAGCTACCTCTGCACCGCCGGCACGCACCAGTTCAAATCATATTCAGGCCCCGGCGGATGGGGCAGTCCGAAGCACATTCGCGCCTACTAGCGCGCGCGGTCCCGGATAAAAACGAAGAGGCGGACGCGAAAGCGCCCGCCTCTTCTCTTGACGTTGGGGTCGTAGGTTAGAAGGCCTTGATGCCCTTGGGCGTTCCCCAACCGGTCGGGCCGTCGTAGCCCTTTTCCGCCGTGCAGAGATACGCGGGGCTGCAGGTGCCGTTGCTCCCGGTCGTGATGTCCCACAGATCCTTGCGGTACTTGCGGTGGCTCTGCGTCCAGAACTTCTCCGCGGCCGTCAGCGAGCTCGCATTCCCCGCGAGGCCGAAGACGCCGCCGAGCATCGGCGACGCGACGCTCGTGCCCTGCACGACGATCCATCCGTGATAGTTGCCGTACGTGTCGTACTCGGCGGCG
>JAFAXS010000022.1 GCA_019240755.1 Vulcanimicrobiota bacterium | reverse complement strand
GGCCAGCAAGCACATCCGCGCCGACGTGAATCTCGCGTGGCCGACCGCGGAGATCGCCGTGATGGGCGCGGAGGGCGCCGTGAAAACCATTTTTCGGCGCGAGATTACGGCGGCGAAGAATCCCGACGCGAAGATGCAACAGCTCGTAGACGAGTATACCGAGCGCTTCGCAAACCCGTACATCGCGGCGCAGCGCGGCTACGTTGACGACGTGATCGAGGCGTCGGCGACGCGCGCCGCCGTCGCCACCGCTTTGGCGATGCTGCGCGACAAGCGCGTGCCCCGACCCGAACGCAAGCACGGTAACATCCCGCTCTGAGCTGGAGAGAGTAGCGATGCCGGAAACGCCCGAAGTCGAGACCGACGACCTTCGCGAGCAGATCGCCGAGGCACACGAGGAGCTGGCACGCAAAGGCGTCCACTGGGTAGAGTATGTCGGACTGTGCGCCGCGTTCTTTGCGGTGTTTGCGGCCGTTTCCGCGTTGCGTTCCGGCGATCTCATCAACGAGGCGCTCATCGGTCAGATCAAGGCGTCGGACACGTGGAACGAATACCAGTCCGCGCGCCAGAAGGAGCACATCTACACCGTCGCGCTCGACAACTTGTCCGATCGGGGATCGAAAAACGGGGCCCTCGTGCGGAGCTATCGCTCCCAGATCGTGAAAGAGCAATCCAAGGAGAAACCCCTGGCCGCGGAGGCACGCAAATTAGAGGACGAGTCGAGAGCCGAGGTCGCGCGCCATCACGCCTTCGAGTACGCCGTCGCGCTGCTCCAAGTCGCGATTGCCCTGGGGGCGGTCGCCGCGCTGGCGCGCTCCAGGCCGGCCTGGTACGTCAGCCTAGCGGCGGGCGTGGTGGGAGTGGCGTTCTTCTTGAGAGGATTCGTATAACGTGAAAATACTGCAAGGAAAGCGCGCGTTGGTGACAGGTGTGGCCAATCGCTGGTCGATCGCGACGGGCATCGCGCGAAAGCTGCACGAGCACGGCGCGTCCGTCGCGTTGGCGTATCAGGGCGAGCGCGTCAAAGGCGAGGTCGAGAAGCTCGCGGCGGACCTTGGAGGCGCGCCGGTCGTGGAATGCGACGTTTCGAACGACACATCGCTCGCGGCCGCGCGCGACGCGCTCGACGCGCGGTTCGGCAAGCTCGATGCGCTCGTTCACTCGATCGCATACGCGAACAAGGAAGATCTGGCCGGAAAAGTATTCGATACCTCGCGCGGCGGATTTTCGCTCGCCCTCGACGTGTCGTCGTACTCGCTGATCGCGCTGGTCAACGCTTTGCGACATTCGTTCAACGACGGCGCCTCGATCATGGCGATGACGTACCTTGGGGCGACGCAGATCGTTCCGAACTACAACTTGATGGGCATCGCCAAAGCCGCGCTGGAATCCACGGTGCGGTATCTCGCCTTCGATCTCGGTGACCGCGGAATTCGCGTGAACGCCATCTCGGCAGGCCCCATCAAGACCGCGAGCGCGCGTCAAGTCGGCGGCTTCTCCCGCATTCTCGACGTGGTGCCCAAGGTCGCGCCGCTGCACCGCAACGTCACGTCCGACGACATCGGCAACGTGGCCGTGTTTCTCGCATCCGATTTAGCGAGCGCCGTGACCGCCGACGTGCACTTTGTGGATAGCGGGTATCACGCGATGGGGTTGTTTGTCACCTCGGATTGATGACGGAATACGGCGTCTCGGAGACGTTCGTCGCGCCCCATCCTTGGGGCGCTCCTACTGCCGTGCCGCTCGCTCTCGCCGTCCATGGCTCCGCGAGCGGTCACGAGCCTCCTCGATACCGCATCCCGTCATCACTCCGAGGCGACGCTGATGTTTAAAAAGCTGTTGGTTGCTAATCGGGGCGAGATTGCCGTGCGCGTCATTCGCACCGCGCGCGAGATGGGAATTGCGACCGTTGCCGTGTACTCCGATGCCGACCGGGATGCATTGCACGTGCAGCTCGCACACGAGGCGCATCGCATCGGGGCCGCGGCGCCGGTGCAGAGTTACCTCAATATACAGGCGCTGGTTGACTGCGCGAAGGGCGCACGCGCGGACGCGGTGCATCCCGGATACGGATTTCTTGCCGAGAATGCGGAGTTTGCCCGAGCCGTTGCGGCGGCGGGGATCACGTGGGTCGGGCCGCATCCCGACGCGATCGCCGCGATGGGCGACAAGCTGCGCGCGCGCAACGCGATGGAGCGTGCCGGCGTGCCCGTCGTGCCGGGCGCCTTGGAACCGCTCGCCGA
>JAFAXS010000145.1 GCA_019240755.1 Vulcanimicrobiota bacterium | reverse complement strand
AGCCTGCCAACGCGTCGGAGCCGGCGCACATCCACCAAGGAACCTGCGCGAAGCTCAACCCGGCACCGTGGAAAGCGTTGCATAACGTCGTGCATGGCACGTCCGATACCGTTCTCCAGGGTGTGACGGTTGCGCAGCTCAAGAAGGCGCACTACGCGATCAACGTCCACGAGAGCGCCACGAACCTCGCCCACTACGTTTCCTGCGGCGACATCTGAGTTAATAGAAAGGCGGCCGAGCTTCTCGGCCGCCTTTCGTGGTAACGAGTCCGGGCGTGGTAACGAGTCGGGGCCGTTATTTCTTCAGCTCGCAGTTGACCATCCAGTCGATCCCGTACTTGTCGGTCAGCATGCCGAACTTTGCTCCCCAAAACATCTCTTGCATCGGCATCTCGACGTTCCCGCCGGCCCCGAGCGCGTTGAAGATTCGGTCGGCAGCCGCCACATCCGTGAGGCCCACCGAAAGCGAGATCGGCCCCTCACCATAGGTCTTCCCCGGCGTTGCGTCTCCCGCCATAAACGCAATGCCGTCGGCTTTGAAGCGCCCGTGCATCACGCGGTTCTTCGTCTCTTCGGTGACCGGCGGCCCACCGGCATCTTTGGGTGCGTCGCTCCAGCGCATCAGCTCGATATTTCCGCCGAAAATCCCCTTGTAGAAGTTCAGCGCTTCTTCGCATTTGCCGTCAAAGAGCAGATAGGGTTCGAAATCCATGACACCTCTCTTCTTTCATGATGTTGCGTCTGAGGGAAGCGCAGAATTGGCGCAGTCCGTGACAAAACCTCGCGGCCTGGCCGCTCGACGCAAAGCCTGGGATGCTGCTGAGCTTTTTGGGGATGCTTAAGCGAGGCCGGTGCGGATGGCGTGCACGGCAGCCTTCGAGCGCGCGCCATGCGTTGCTATAGCCAACTACGTTGGCAAACTACCGTAACCGTACGGCGCTTCTGCGAACTGAGCGTTGGACGATTTCGTCGAGGCCGTTCGCAGCTTCCGATGGCGCCAACCCAAATACATTGCGGCCATCTCGATTCGGTTCCGCGAGTGAGTTTTTTCGATCAGCCGGGCGATGTGATCTTGAACGGTCGATTGGGCAAGGTGCAGCCGCGCCGCGACGTCGCGGACGGAATCTCCGTCGAGTAGCGCGTGCAGCACTTCTCGCTCCCGCGGTGAAATGCGAAACGCTGCCTCCGGCTGGTCGGCCGGTTCCCGCGTCTGGGCAAGAAACACTCCGATCAGAAGGCTGGTGCCGACGATCGGAGCGACGCGCACCATGAGTCCCGGAACCGGCGTCGCGACGCCTTCCTTACAACGGTCCACCCGCGTAAAGTCCCAGCTCCCGGTCAAGCGCGCAATAGTGCGCTCCAGGAACAGCGGAAGGCGACCATCGCTGGCGGCGTACAGGTTGGCGAACTCTGCGGTCGCGGCGTCTTGCGGAGACGATTGGTAGACGACCTTCAAATCGGACGTCAGCAGCAAGAAACCTGAGGCCGTCGAGTTCTCGACCGCCGGTGCGGAGGACGGAGCGTTGTCCCACGGCTCGCAACGGTAGAAATCGGCCAACTGCAGCATGGTAGTCTTGAGTCCTTGAGCGATGCGCGCCCAGGCCTTGTCGGACGTGGCAACCGGGCGCAAGACCGCGAACACCAGCGCGCGCTTTCCGGGGAGGACGGTCGAGGCGGCCAGCACGGGCGCCGTCCTACCGTCTTGCCCGGTAACGCGCAGCGCGACGGTGCCTTCCGCTTCGGGGAGGGGCGTGGCACAAAGCAGGCCGAGCGCGCGCCGCCGGTTCAGCAGGCCGCCCGACCCTGCAAAATGGCGCAGGTCCCCGTCGGGAGCAAAAATTCCTACGACCCACGGAGTGCCTGACGCGGCCTTGGTCAAGCGATGAACGATCGCGTCTATGCCGTTCTTTCGATGCACGCCATCGCCGTTGAATACGGGAAACTCCGGCAACGCCGCTTCAAGATATGCAGTAGTCACGGTATTGAATACTGCCATTTTATGCGGGGTCAAAGGACTAATGCAACCCTAGAGCACTAGTCATTTCTTACTAGAAGGTTTTACGCGTGCTCCAACAGCGTGCGGCGAAAATAGTCGGCGGTTGCGGCGTCGGCGCGCAACCACGGCGCATACCGAAGAAAGCCGTGAATCTCGTTCGGAATGACGATCTCTTCGTACGGAACATGGGCGAGCCGCAGCCGCGCAACGAGGTCGACCATCTGGTGGAACTCGACGTTGCGGTCGTCATCCCCCTGGATCAGCAGCACCGGCGATTTCCAGGTCGCGATCGATGAGTCGGGCGAGGATTCCCAGGCGAGGTGCATCATTGCCCGCATATCGTACTGTTGGTACCGCTTCAGTTGCGTGAACCCCCAGATTGGATTGTCGATATCGAGCGACCAGTCGTGGACGCCGTGGAAATCCACGCCGGCCTTGAAGATAGCGGAATTTCGCGCCAACGCGAGGGCCGTTAGGTATCCACCGTAGGATCCGCCCCAAATGCCGATGCGCCGCGGGTCTACGCTTGGATCGTGTTGCAAGAATCTCGCCCCCGCGACGACATCCTGGTACTCCGACGCCCCCGTCGGTCCCCAGCGTGCCGGAAAGTTGAAGTCGTGGCCGTAACCAATTCCCAAGCGATAGTTGACCGATAACACGACGAAGCCGTGATTCGCGAGATACTGATTCACGGCATACGCGTTCGAGTAGTAATCCATGTAGTGCCAGGTAAGCAGCATCTGACGCGGCGGGCCGCCATGCACGAAGATGATCCCTGGGTGCTTGCCGCCGCCGGCCGGCACGAAGAGCTGGCCGTACGCACGCGTGCCGTCCGCGGCACGAAATGAAACTTCGCGCGGCGTCACGAGCTGCGCCGCCGGAAAATCGCTCGGTAAGAGAGCGCCGTCGAGTGAACGCTGCGCGCCGCCCGACGACAGCGTCACCAGCGGCGGCTGCGTTGCGGTCGCGCGGTCGAACGCAACGGCGTTATCGCTCAACGCGACGGGCTGCCACTCGCTGCTGGCGCCGCGCGCCAACGGCGTGACGTTGCCCGCTTGCACGTCAACGCGAAACACGTGCCGCCGGTCGTCGTCGCCCGGCGTCGAGCCCGTGTTCGCGGAGTAAACGACGGACTGCAGATCCGGCGAGATGGACGCATCCTCGACCATGTAACGTCCCGGCGTCAGCAGCCGCGCCGCGCCGCCGCTCGCTGACACGAGGTAGAGATGCGGCCAGTTATCTTGCTCGCTGTTGAAGACGAGCCGA
>JAFAXS010000084.1 GCA_019240755.1 Vulcanimicrobiota bacterium | reverse complement strand
CTGAGTTCGTACGAGTTATACTGCGGAGGCGGCATCGGATCGTACCAGCCGCCCCAATCGTCCCACACCACGAATATTGCCGTGGTATTCCAGTACTGACTCAGTCCGATCTTGTTCACGACGGTCGCCACCCACGACGGGCCCGTTCCGTCGGTCCAGCCGGCGTGATCCGATTCTTTGACCGTTGGGGTCACCCACACGAGATTTGCGAGCGTCCCAGCGTCGATGTCGCTGAGAATCTTCGTCGGTGGCCAAGTGACGTTGGTCGAAAACTGGGGCCCGCTCCAAATCTGCGCAAGCGCATCGACACCGTTCCACAATCCCGGACCCGGCTGCGCCTGATAGTAATGCCAAGTGACACCGGCCGCCCCCGTGAAGTCGAGCAGCGACGTGCGAGTAAAGCATGGAAACGTGGGTTGGCCTTCGTTTCCGTACGGATCGATGAGCGCAACGTAGGATCCCGGCGGCGAATCGCAGCCGCCGGTATGTTTGTTCTGCGGTGTCAGCGGATTCTCGGCCGCCCGCAACGGCGATCCATCGCTGATCGTGGAGGTACCACTCAAAAGGTACTGATGGGCGGGAAAACTCGGCCCCTGATTCGTCTGAAACATATGGCTCGCGAAAGCGTATCGCGTGGCCATCGTGTAGTACGGCTCGACCTCCCCTTCCGGCACGTAGCCGTACGGGCGTATCCCCGGCCGCGGACACTTCGCGCTCTTATTGCACGAAGAAATTATGAGGTTCCAGCCGTTCATTTGGCCGTTCGCATACGAGAGGGTGAATGCGGCGTGCCGGTGGCTGAGGTCATACGGTGCGGTCAGCGCTTGAGGACGCAGCGCCACGGGCTTACCCTTCGAGTTCATTCCGACTCGCACGGTCTCGGCACCGGGCAGCGCGTTGAACAGGTTGTTCGTCGTGCGGTTCTCCTGCACGATGATTACCACATGCGTGATTTTCGATGTGAGAAGCGTTCGCGACCGAAGCGCCGATCCGGGACTTCCAAGCGGCAGCGTAGCGCCCGGATTTTGCGCACACCCCGAAACGGCAACCAACGTTGCCAGAAGGAAAAGACGCGCACCGTTCAAGTTCAACACTCCTTGTCGTAACGCTACTGCGTTTGCACGACCGTCATGCTCCACGGCCGGAGCTTGATGGTAAAGCTGTTCTGCCAGCTCGGCAGCGTCCCCGATCCCGGGCCCTTCCATCTGTTGTACTTCGATGCATCGTACAGCTTCTTGTCATACTTCCAAAACGGCCCGCCGGTGCCCGACGTCTTTCCGTCGATCGTCACCGGCACGTTGACCGACGACTTCTCGCTCAGGTTGAAGAGCATCAACGCGTAGCCGCCGTTGTAGGTCGTTGCGTAGGCTCGAACGTTCTTCATCCCGACGACCGAAACGCCGAGCATGTGCTCGCCGTTACGGACGAAGTGCGACGCCACCTCGAATGCGTCCGCCGTCGGCATCAACGTTCCCAGCGGCACGTTCTTCGTGCTGCAATGGTGGGCGACCGTCCCAACCGAAAAGATCATCGTTCCGCCGAAATCTTGCCAGCCGTAGAGCGACGGACTGAAATCGCCGCCCGCAGCCGGCGTGTCGCAGCCTCCGAACCCGCTGTGCCAGGTGGCGCGCACCACGCCGTCGTTCAACATCTCCCCGATGATCTGCCCGGCATAGAGCGCCTGCGTGATCGACATCTCTTGCTTGTCGCCGGGAGGCAGCGCCGATCCGATCTCGCCGACAAAGATCGGCGTTCCGCCACGCCCGGCGGCGACCAGCTCGCTCTCCACGGTTTTGATGCTCGAGGTAATGCCGGCAACTCCGTTGGTGAGCAAGAAGGTATCGTTGACGCTGGTCCCCTTCTGCGGATAGTAATGCAGCTCGATGCAATCAAACGGGGCTTGACTGAAGACGACCGAGTTCCAACTCGCTGTGCGTATTGAGGCATCGATACAGACATTGATGGGTACCAGCGGCGACGCGGCTTTCATTTGCTTGTAGTAATTCTGGCTCATCACTTGGGCGTACTGCGTCGGATCGTGCGGCGAGGAGCGCAAGTCGAGCGAGCCGTCCACGTATTGCTCGTTCCCGACCGTCCACCACGTCACGTTGTAGCCTTTGGTTACGTTCGCGTACTTCACCCAGTCTGCGGCTTCGTCAGATTTGTCGCCGGCCGTACACTTCGGGTTCGAGCCGTAGTTCACGGTAATCGAAACGTCCAGATGCGCCGGTATAGCGACGTCTTGCATGAAGTGGTCGAACGTAGAGTTGGGGCTCGGCTGCTCGGTGCCGGCGCAGATGCCCGGGCCGTTTTGATTCGTCTTCCAGTGGTAGCGATCGGCGCCCTTACCGCCCGGCCAGCGCGTCACCGTCATTCCGGCTTTTATGAACGACGCGGCCAAGTTCGGCTGCGTGATATCGAACCAGTCTTCCATGTCCGCGCCCAACACTGCCGACGACACTTGTGCGCCGACCTGCGATGGATTCACGACGACGCCGGCTTGCGAGGCGCGGTGGATGTTCCGGGCTGCCGGGGAGATCGGAATCGCCGAGCCCGGCTGGTTGGAGCCGCTGCACGCCGCGCAGAGCGCGAATGCAGCGGAAACGATAAGCCGCGGATAGTGCGACCGAGCTATCGCTTGTAATGAGCCTGCCACGGGGCCTCCTTGAAGACGCTTGGGGTTCACCTTGCCGCTGAGACGAGCTACGCCATCGCAAAAGCACGTCGAACGCGTCCTTAACCCCGGAGCGATCACGAAGGTCAAGGAAACGCTCGGAAGAGGGTACGGTAACCCTGCCTCCTCCTTAAGATTATTCGCTGGCTCTCGCTCCGAGTCTTTCGCTCCTAGCTTGGTGCCTTGCCCCGGAAAGGGACCGCGAAAGGCTTGGCGACGGCGCCCGCCGGTGAGCCCCTGAGTCTTTCCAGCTCTTGCGCATTGGGCGGCTGCGGAACGTCGCGACAACTGTCCACGAAGCAGTAAAACCCAAACGGCTCGTCGCCGCTATTCACGAACTGATGGAGCTCGAATGGCCCAACGTACACGACGTCGTCGGGCCTCAGTTCGGTCGGGGTGCCCCCGATGACGGCATAACCACGGCCCTTGTGCACGATCACGTAGTGCTCGTGACCATGTTTCTCTAGTCGCGACGCCGCGCCGGGTTGCACCTCGAAGTAGCGCAGCTCCATCTGCGGTCCGGGGTCCTCGGGCGATTCCTTGCGGCTACCAACGATGGTGTGGCGCGTCACGCCCGTGTCCGGCATGCCGGCAGCGTAACCCTCTGGGCTAACGCCCTTCCATCCGAGAGCGGCTGCTGGAATCACTCGTCCCTTCATCGCACTCACGATAGCACATCGGCGCCGGCTTGGCGAAGATTCTGCCATGCCGCGGTATTGGCTGATGAAAACGGAGCCGAGCGCGTATTCGTTCGAACAACTCAAGCACGACGGCACGACGCCATGGACCGGCGTGCGAAGCTTTCAGGCCCGCAACAACATGCTGGAGATGCGGCTCGGAGATCTGGCGCTCTTTTATCACTCGAGCATCGCCGAACCGGCCGCGGTGGGCATTTGCACGATCGCGAAGACGGCCTATCCCGACTTCACGCAGTTCGACCGGACGAGCGAATATTTCGACGCCCGAGCGAAAACGGACAAACCGATCTGGTTCATGGTCGACGTCGCGTTCGCGGAGGAGTTTTCGCATCCCGTCACCCTGGCGCGCATGCGTGAAGAACCGCGGTTGGTCGGGATGCCGCTCCTACGACGTAATCAGCGCTTGTCGGTGCAGCCGGTCATGCCCCACGAATGGAAGGTCGTGCTGGAGTTGGCGAACCTAGCGATCCGTTAACAAGAACGTCCAGGTGGCTGGGCCAAGGACGTTCCCGAGCGTCGCGGCGGTGCCACCGTTCGCTAGCGGAATGGCCACGCCGCTTCCGTAGATCGGAACCACGCCCGGCCAGGCATTCCAAATGTTGTTGCCGGAGATCTGTAGCGAGAGCATCGGCGTAAACGGATAGCGCACCGTGAAGTACCCGTAGCCGAAGGGAGGCTCGTTGAGCGAGTTGTTGTTCCCATAGTACGTCGTGCCGAGCATGACGAAGGCCCGGTTCTTGAAGGTGTAGGAAACCGCGGCGTTGCCCTGGGCGTAGGGAATGCGCGTGTTGAGTGAGCCGATAGTGCTGCCAAACCCGAAGAACGGGGAGTACGAAACGCTGCCAATCCCTTCGCCGTTGAGGTTCTGATTCGCGATGATATTAAGGTTCTGATTGTACTGACAGCGCGGCCCGGGCGTGCTGCAGTAGAAGTATGGCGGCAAATTATAAACATAACCGCGAAGCAGTGAACCCGAGAGATTGAACCCCCAGCCGACCGGCGGCGTGCGCTGCAGCGAGAGCTCGATGCCTTCGAAGCGGAAGTTGCTGATGTTCGTGTTGAGCGAGTAATAGATCGGAACCGTTGGGGGTGCCTTGTGTCCGCCCTGATCGAGACACGGGTACGAGACCTGGCCGCAGAACAGTCCGCTAAAGAGCGTCTCGCCGAAATAGTGATTGTAGAGATTGTTTTCGTAAACGTCGCCCGAGAGAACGGTCCAACCGTCGTGCCAGCGATAGTCGGCGCCAAGATCGTAGCCGAAGGCCGTTTCGGGCCGCAGCTGGCCACTGTTTTTCGTCAGCGTTGCGATGTTTGTCTGTGTATCCCACAGGGCGCTGGGGGCCGTGATCTGGCTCAAAAGGTTTAGGTAGGGGGGTGCGATCGCGCTTCCCGCCGCCAGCCGAACCGCCAGATTCGGATGGGGTTGCCAAACGAAGCCCACGCGCGGGTCGTTGTGGCCGATAGTGCTCGTCGCAAAGGTCACGTTGGAACCGTCGGTCGCGCAGTTAGAGAACCCGAACGAAAACGGGCAGTTCGTGGCGTAGGTGCTGCGATAGACGTTCTGGTAGTCCGCGAGCATCGCGCTGACCGTCGGGGAGAGCGCAAGGTTCGCATGAAGCTGCAGCGTAGTAAAGAGCTGCGACGAACCCTGCGGGATGAAGACGTTGGTGAACGTCGAGTTCTCGTACGAGGTTGCCTGCGTCGTATTCTGATCGGCGCTGAAGCTGATCGAATTCTCTCCAAACGGATGCCTGTATTGAAACGACCAGCCGCCGAGTTTGTCGAGCTCGCTCTCCTGAAAATAGTCCTGGAACGCTACGGGGGTCGTAAGGCCGTTAAACGGCTGGGAAAAGTTCGCCGACGATCCGTACAGCGTCAATCTATAGGGGTCGAGGATTCCGGGGCCGGTACCTTGCTGCGTCTCGCGGTAGAGCGAGGCGTGATAGTAGCGCGCCAGGATCGTGTCGTTGCCGATCGCCGAGCTCACTTCGGCCTGGAAGATCGGCTCGACGTTCACGAGGTTGTTCGGCGCGCCCGCGAAGAGGTACATCACCTGCTGCGCCCCCGGGCGGAGCGATCCGGAGTAGCCGCTACCGGGACGGAACTGCGCGTTGGTGATGTTTCCCACGTTGTCGTTCTGATCCGTAAAGGTCTGGCCGTCGAGATAGCTGACGGTGGCGACGGTACTCGGCGATATTTGATAGCGCAGCTTCAGGAGTTGCGACGTATTGTAGAAATCGCCGAGCAGCGTATAGCAGCAGGCGAGCAGCGAGTAACCAGTCTGAATGTTGCTCTCGGTATTCGCGACGTTCGCATACGTGGCAGAACCCGCGAGCGGCTTCCCGAAAGACCCGCCGACATGGCCACCACTCGGATCGATCAGCACTTGTTTGCCGTTGGCCGCGGACGGATCGTTGACGACCGACACGTCGAACGCGTAGCCCAGCCGTCCGTCGAGCGTGCTCGCCGTGAGGCCTAGGTTCGCGTAAGTGCCGCCGTTAGTCGTGTAGCCGGCTTCGTACTCGGGAACCGCGGTCGCGGTTGGGTCCTTCGTGCGAAAGTTGACGGTACCGTTGATCGCGTTGTTGACCTCCAGTGCGCTCGAGCCCGGTCCCTTCACGACCTCGACGCTGCCAAACATGAAGCTGCTGAGATAGCTGGTGATATAGTCGCCGTAGCTCGAGACGGCCAAGGGGTGCCCGTCAATCAAGGAGGCGGTTTCATACGACGCCGCACCGCGAATATTAGGCACGGTCACCGACCCCGGAGCCGCGCCGTTGGTGGAACCCCCGGGCAGGGAGATCTGCACGCCCGGAATCTGGTTCAGAACCTGCGTGACTTGGTACTGCGCCTGATCCGCAAAGCTTTGCGACGTCACGACGTTGACCGAAGCTGACGTCGTGTTGAAATGCGGTCCGCCGGCCGTGCTTCGCACCAATGCAATCGTTTGCAGCGTCGCGGGAAGCATTACCAGCGAAACCACCGTCACGTTGTCCGCCGTCACGACGACGCCACTCTGCGATGCGGCCTGGTAGCCGGCCTTCGTGACGCTGACGAGATACGTCCCCGCGGCGGCGTCCGCGATCGTCAAGGTCCCGCCGGCGTCCGTACTGCCGAAGTAGTCGCGCGGCCCACGCGCGGAGACCGCGGCGCCCGCAATCGGATGGCCCCCGCCATCCACGACGCTTGCGCGTAGTCCGCCGGCGGCGGCCTGAGCGCGCCCCACGCAGAGAATGGCCAATGCGATGACCAGGAAGAGCCGAACCGGCGCCATGCAAATAGCCTAAGCGCCGGATCGTTAAGGTGTCTTTATCCCAGCGCCTGAGCCTGTGTCAGGAAGACGCGCTGCGCGTCGATCGGCATCTCGCCCGACGCGGGAGAACGCCGGCGGTACGTGCCGTCGAGGTGCAACTCTCGGCTCTTGACGTTATCCGACAGCAAGACGCGCAGGATCGCAGATGCGAGCGTCTGCGCCATCACCGGATCTAGGACCGGAACCGCGAGCTCCACGCGCCGGTCGAGGTTGCGTCCCATCCAGTCGGCACTGCCGATATGGACTTCCATCTCGCCGCCGTTTTCGAAGACGTACATTCGCGAGTGCTCCAAGAATCGTCCGACGATGCTGCGCACGCGAATGTTCTCGCTGACGCCGGGAACGCCGGGTCGCAAGACGCACATGCCCCGCACGAGCAAGTCAACGGCGACGCCCGCCTGCGACGCGCGGTAGAGCGCTCGCACGACCTCGCCTTCGGTCAGCGCGTTGATCTTCGCCCGGATCCCCGCGGGCCGTCCGGCCCTGGCGTGTTCCGTCTCGCGCTCGATGCTTGCCAGCAACTCGCGGTGCAGCGTCACGGGGGCGACCCACAGATCTTCGTAATCCGTCACCTTAGAGAAGCCGGTGAGCGCGTTGAAAAGTTGCGCGTCGTCCAACCCCAGCTCGGAGCGGCTCGTGAAGAGGCTCAGGTCCGTATAGAGCTTGGCCGTCTTCTCGTTGTAGTTGCCCGTGCCGAAATGCATGTAGCGTCGCAGGCCGTCGTCGTCTTGCCGCACGACCAGAATCGTCTTGGCATGCACCTTCTGATTCGCAAAGCCGTAGACGACGTGCGCGCCCGCGCGTTCGAGGCGCTTTGCCCATTCGATGTTGTTCTCTTCGTCGAAGCGCGCCTTGAGCTCGATGACCACCGCGACTTGCTTCTCGTTTTCGGCGGCGGTGAGCAGCGCGCGCACGATCGGCGAGTTTTTTCCGGACGTGCGATAGAGCGTGGCCTTGATGGCCAATACCTTCTCGTCTTCGGCCGCCTGCTGCAAAAACTGGATGACCGGATCGAACGACTCGTACGGGTGGTGCAACAGGATATCGCTCTCGCGGATCTGCGCGAAGATATCCGTCGCGCCGATCAATCGTTTGGGGATGGCCGGCAAGAACGGCTTGTCGCGGAGGTGATCGTAGCCGGGTAGATTCACGAGCTGCCAGAGATCGCTGAGCGCCATCAATCCCTCGATCTCGTAGCAGTCCACGGCCTGCAACTCGAGCGAGTTGCAAAGAAACTCGCGCATGTAGTCCGGCATGCCACGCTCGATCTCCAGCCGCACGGGCTCGCCGAATCTCCGGCGGCGCAGCTCCGATTCGATCGCGCGCAGCAGATCGTCGGCCTCGTCCTCCTGCAAGTCGAGATCGGCGTCGCGCGTTACGCGAAACAAGTACGAGTCGCGCACGCGCAGACCCGGAAACAGCCCGTCGAGATGATGCGCAATCAGGTCTTCCAGCAGGACGAATCGCCGTTCGTTGGGCGCTCCATCCTCCACCGGGACGAATCGCGGAAGCGTTGGCGGAATTTTGATGCGCGCGAAGTGCAGCTCGACGCCTTCGCGCGTCGTCTCTTCCAGCTCGACGGCCAGCGAGAGCGACAGGTTCGAAATGTACGGGAAGGGATGTCCGCTATCTACGGCAAGCGGCGTGAGCACCGGAAACACGCGTTCGTCGAACGTGCGCTCGAGCGCGATTTGCGTACCTTCATCCAGCTCGCCGACGCGCAGCAGCCGTATGCCCTCGCGTTCCAGGGCGGGCAACAGTTCCTCGTTGAGCACCCGCATCTGCTGCGGCAGGGAGCGGCGCAGACGTTCCGAGATCGCTCCCAGGTGCTCGGTCGGCGTGCGGCCGTCTTCGGAGCGCCGTACGACCTGCGCCTCGATCTGCTGCTTGATCGCCGCCACGCGAATCATGAAGAACTCGTCGAGGTTCGTGCCGTAGATCGCGACGAATTTAAAGCGCTCCATTAGCGGATTGCCTGCGTCAAGCGCCTCTTCCAGTACGCGGTCATTGAATTCGACCCACGAAAGCTCCCGACTGATGTAGAGTGCCGGGTCGTCGAGCGATACGACCGGCGTCGCAGCCGGGGAAACATGGGGACGCGTAACCATTGAGTCGTCATTGCTTGCGCTGGGGGCCGGGTTTCGCCTTCTAGGCGGCAAAAGGGCGGCGTGATGGCCGAACTCGGTGGGCACGTGCTGCAGCATCTTGGACTCGCGGCGTCCGCGCTGGCGTTGGCGCTGGTCGTCGCCGTGCCCCTCGGCATTCTTGCGGCGAACCGGGCGGCGCTGCGTGGCGGAGTGCTCGGCCTGGCGAGCGTCGGCCGCACGTTGCCCAGTCTCGCGATCTTGATGCTGCTCTTGCCGCTGCTCGGCGTCGGCGTCGCGCCCGCCGTCGTCGCGCTCGCCCTGCTGGCGATCCCGCCGATTGTCATCAACGTTGACGTAGGGATACGCGGCGTTGCGCCCGCCGCACTCGAAGCCGCGACCGCGATGGGCATGACGGGCGCACAGCGTTTCTTCCGTGTGATCGTTCCGCTCGCGATACCGGTATCGCTCTCCGGCGTGCGCACGGCCACCACCGAAACGATTGCGAGCGCGACCCTCGCCACGTTCATCGGCGCCGGCGGCTTGGGCGACGAGATAGTGCGCGGATTGCAAACCGACAACTCTCCGCTGCTCTTTGGCGCCGCGGCCGTTGTCGCCGCGCTCGCCCTCGGCGCCGACCTTTTGCTGGCGGCGAGTGGCCGCCTCGCGGCACGTGAAGCGTAGGGAAGCGCTCGCGCGGCTCGGCGCGGCACCGCTGCTCGCGCGCTGCGCCTTCGATCCGTCGGCGATTCGCGTCGCATCGAAGAACTTTACCGAGTCGTTCGTGATCGCCGAGGTCTACGCGCAGGCGCTCGAGCGCGCGGGGCTGCGCGTGCAGCGACTGTTCAATCTCGGCTCGACGCAGATCGCGATCGCGGCGATGCAACGGGGCAACGTCGACTGTTATCCCGAGTATACGGGAACGGCGCTGATCGACGTGCTCCACCTGCCGCCGCAGTCGAATCCGCGGGCCGCGTTTGCCACCGTGGCGCGCGAGTTCCGCGGGCGCTACGGCATCGTGTGGCTCGCGCCTTCGCCGATGAACGACTCGCAGGGATTGGCAACGACACGTGAGGTGGCGGCGCGCGAACACCTCGCCACCCTCTCCGACGTGGCGCGCGCCGCGCCGCGGCTGCGCCTGGCCACGATTCAAGAGTTCCTCGCCCGGCCGGACGGCTTGCCAGGCCTCCAGCGCTTCTATGGTGGATTTAACTTCCGCGACGTTCGCACGTACGACATCGCGCTGAAGTACCGCGCGCTGCTCGACGGAAAGGCGGACGTTGCCACGGCCTTTACGACCGACGGCGCGATCGCGACGCAGTCGCTGATCGTGCTACGCGACGACCGCCACTTTTGGCCGGCGTACAACATCGCGCCGGTCGTCCGGGCCGCCGCGCTGCGCGCGCATCCCGCGCTGCGCGAGACCCTCGACGCCGTATCGCCGCGAATCACGGACGGCGTCGCCCGAGCCATGAACGATGCGGTCGAAAACAAGCAGCAAGACCCGGCGGATGTCGCTGCGGAATTCCTTCGCGCAGAGACGTGACGCCCGCCAGCATATCTTTCGAAGGCGCGAGCGTGCGGTATTCCGGCGCGAGCCGCAATGCGATCGAGAATATCACGCTCGAATGCGAAGGCGGCGAGCTCGTCGTGCTGCTCGGCCCGTCCGGCTGCGGCAAGTCAACGCTGCTGCGCACGGTCAACCGGCTGGTGCCACTCGACGCCGGGCGCGTGCTCCTCGACGGCACCGACGTAACGCAGCTCGATGCCGTCGAGCTACGCCGGCAAATCGGCTACGTGATCCAGGCGATCGGGCTCTTTACGCACATGACCGTCGCGCAGAACATCGCGGTCGTTCCGAGGCTATTGGGGTGGGACGGTGCGACGAGCGCGGCGAGGGTCGACGAGCTGCTGCAGTTGGTCGGACTCGACCCGACGGCGTATCGCGATCGTTCGCCGAACCGGCTCTCCGGCGGCGAGGCGCAGCGCATCGGCGTCGCCCGCGCGATCGCCGCCAAGCCTCGCGCGCTGCTGATGGACGAACCGTTCGGCGCGGTCGATTCGCTGGTGCGAACGTCGCTGCAACGCGAGCTCATTCGCATCGTGCGCGAACTTCGAACCACGACGCTCTTCGTGACGCACGACGTCGAAGAGGCGTTTCGGCTCGCGGACCGGATCGTCGTGATGCGGCTCGGACGCATCGAGCAGACCGGAACTCCGGAAGAGCTGCTCGCGAAGCCCGCGACGACCTACGTCCGCGAGCTCGTTCACGCCGCGGACGAGGTGTACGAGCGCTACTATCTCGCGTCGCGCGAGCGGCTGCGCGGTTCGCCGCCGTGACGTATTTGCTCGCACACCCCGCGCGAGTCGCCGCGCTGGCGGCAACCCACGTCGAGCTGGTCGTCATCGCGCTCGTCGTTGCGGCGCTGTTTGCGTTTCCGCTCGGCGTGTTGGCCGCGCGACGGCCGCGCGTGTCGCCGTGGCTGCTCGGCACGCTGGGCGCGATCTACACCGTTCCCAGCCTCGCGTTGCTGGCGGTGGTGGTGCAATGGGTCGGCCTCGGTTTTCTTCCGATCTTCATTGCGCTGGTCGTCTACGCGCAGTTCATGCTGGCGCGCGGCGTCGCCGCCGGAATCGGCGGCGTGGATGCGGCCCAAGTCGACGCGGCCCGCGGCCTCGGAATGTCGTCCTCGCAAGTGCTCTGGGGTGTCGAGGTGCGACAGGCCTTGCCAGTCATGCTCGGCGGCGTGCGAATTGCCACCGTCGCATCAATTGCCATCGCAACCCTGGGAGGCTACGTAGGAGGAGTCGGTCTCGGCGTGCTCATCTTCAACGGGCTGACCTTGCATCAGCCGGCGATGATCGTCGCGGGAAGCATCGCCGCTTCGCTCTTGGCAATCGCGGCCGATGGCGCGTTGCGCTTGGTCGAGCGGGCCGCTACGATCTAGGAACCTCTAACAAAGAGCCGGACGGTGAAGCGGCGTGCGTCGTCGTGCCATGCCGACACCGAACGAAAGCCGGCTCGTTCGCCCAACCTAATCAGGTCCTCGTCGTCGAACTTATACGAGGACTCGGTGTGAATCCGTTCGCCGCGCGCCAGCGAGAGGTGCATGCCGATCGCGCCGATCGCGACATCGCTCTTTGCCCGAGCCTCGAGATATGAGTCGACCGATCCGCGCCGTTCGTCGTACGCCGCGACGTGCCGGAACCGGCGGACGTCGAAGGTTCCATCGAGCTCCCGATTGATTCGAGCGAGGAGGTTGAGGTTGAAGGCGGCCGTCACGCCGGCCGGATCGTCGTAGGCCAGCTCCAACGTTGCTGGGTCCTTCTTGAGATCCGCGCCGACCAGCAGCCCGTCTCCAGGCCGCAAGGCGTCGTGCAGCAGCGTCAAGAGCTCCGCAGCATGGTCAGGCTCGTAGTTACCGATGTTCGAACCCATGAACATGGCGAGCATCTTGCGAGCGGAGTAGAGCTCGCACGAGCGAAGCACGTCGAAGTAGTCGCCCGCGTACGCCCGCACCGAGAGTCCGGGAAAACTTTCGACGAGCGCGAGCGATGAAGCGCGGATCGCTTCGCTCGAGATGTCGATCGGACTGTATCGCAGCTGGGTTTGCAGACGCAGCGCCTCGCCGATCAATCGCCGCGTCTTCGCGGCGCTGCCGCTCCCGAGCTCCAAGAAGTCGAGCGGTGCATCGAGCATGCGAACGATCTGCCAGCCCCACTGCGCGAGAATCTCCGTTTCGGCGCGCGTCAGATAGTATTCGGGCAGTCGCGTGATCGCGTCGAAGAGCGCCGATCCGACCTCGTCGTACAAATATTTCGACGAGAGGCGCATCGGGGTCGCGCGGAGGCCCGAGCCGACCTCTTCTGCGAACGACGGCACGCCGCGGCGCGGCGGTACCGTCACAAGTTCGAATCGGTCGGCGACCGCGGTGGCGAGCATCCGGGCCGCCTTGGGCGGGCAGCGCCGGTAAACCCTCTTTTAGCGCCTTAAGGTTCGAGCAATGTTGTTAAGGTTCAAGCAACTTCAGCCGCGAGTTGCGAAAGCCGTACAGCGCGTACACGACGATGCCGATCAGGAACCAGACTCCGTAGCGCACCCACGTGGGAAATTGCAGGCCGGTAATCAGGTACAGGCACGCAGCCGCGCCCATAATCGAAAAGAGCGGCAGCAGCGGCGCGCGAAAGGGCCGCGTCGCACCGGGGTTCACGATGCGCAGCACGAGCACGCCGGCACAAACGATCGCAAATGCGGCCAGCGTCCCGATGTTCACGAGCGTCAACAGATCGGTCAACGGCAAGACCGCGGCAAAGACCGCGACGATCAGTCCCGTAATGACGGTCATGCGCGCCGGCGTGCGAAAGACGTGATGAATGGCGGCGACGCCCGGCGGCAGCATGCGATCGCGGGCCATCACATAAAAGATTCGCACCTGACCCAACAGCGATGTCAGCATCACCGTCGCATTGCCGGCGAGCCCGCCGATGGCGACGATCCAGTACAGCGCGTGACTGTGGCTGACCGCGCCGAGCGCGTCGAGCATCGCCGCGCCGTCGGAGAGCCGATCGAAGCGCAGCACGCCGACGGTGCACAGCGTTAAGGCCACGTATAACAGTCCGCCGAGCGCGAGCGCCAAGATGATGCCGATCGGAACGTTGCGCTCGGGGTCGCGCGCCTCTTCCGACGCGACCGTGACCGTGTCGAAGCCGATGTAGGCAAAGAAGACGAGCGCCGTGCTCGCAAGCACGCCGTGGTACCCGAAGGGAGCGAACGGCGTTACATTGGCGGGATGCACCGCGTGCGCGACGGCCGCGATGAACACCAGCATCGCGACGATTTGCAGTACCACGAGCGCACCGTTCACGCCGGCCGACTCTCGAATGCCGGCGGCGACGAGCAGCGTGACGGCAATCGTCACGATGCACGCGAACAGGTCAACCTGCGGATGCGGACCGTGAATGTTGGCGGTCTGCGCCCACGCCGGGAAGACGATTCCGACGTTGCCGAGCATGTGCTGAAAGTAATCGGAGAGCGACGAGGCCGTGGGCGCGAGCGAGAGGCCGTACTCCAAGATCAGATCCCATCCGATGATCCATGCAACCAGCTCGCCGAGCGTTGCGTAGGCGTAGGTGTACGCGCTGCCGGCGACAGGTACCATGGAGGCAAACTCCGCGTAACAGAGCGCGACGCAGAGACTCACCGCGCCGGAAATCACGTATGCCAAGATCACCGCGGGTCCGGCGACGTGCGCTCCGGCGCCGATCGTCGGAAAGATTCCGCCGAGCATCGTTCCTAAACCGATGGCCGTCAGCGATGGCCACCCTAAGACTCGCCGCAGCGTCGGACCACCGGCCGCCGGCGCCGTCCATGCGAGTGGCTGGCACGCGATGAGTTGGCGGAGAACCCCTCGCAAAGCGCTAGGGAACCTTAGGGCTTAGCGCACAGTTCGCGTACGGCGGCTTCCGCCGCCGCGTTGGGCGCTTGCTCCACCGGCCGAACGTACAGCGCCATATACGTCGTGCCGCGCGTCGTGCTCATCACCATTTCAACGTTCTCTTCGCCCTTGGACGAATGGCCGCGTCCTTGCAGATACGACGCCGGCTGACGATCGCAGATCTGAATCGTACTGCGATGCTGGACCGTCACGCTCTGAAGGGTGTCGTGCAACTGTTGCGTTGAAAACACGTCGCTCGCGCGCAGCGGCTTGGGTGAGCGAAAGAGCATCAGCACCTCGCGATCGCCGGACGGGGGCCGCCAGAACTGCATGAAACCCATGATTCCTGGTGAGGCGCTCCAGCCGGGCGGCGGCGCAAAGACCAGGCCGTCGGCGGGGCTGCTGGAAAATCCACAACCGGTCTGCACGAGCAGCATGCCGGCGCACCAGAACGCCGGCGCGGCGCGTCTCCAAAGATGCATTCGAGAGCCTTCGTTCGAGTTGCGAAGATGCCATTCCGGGGTAGGTCACGGCATCGCTTCATACGAAACGATCCGTGCCCAGCGATCGTAAATGAGCGCAATGTAGTCGCGAGTTTCGGCGTACGGCGGCACGCCGTTATAGTGCGCCACCGCCAGCGGACCCGCGTTATACGCGGCGAGCGCGGCCGCATAAGCGTCGGCGTAGCGCGAACGATAGGCGTACGCGTAGCCTCCCAGAAGCGCTCCCGCCGCGGCGAGCGCGGCAAACGGGTCCCACGGATCCACGCCGATCGCTCCGGCGGTCTCCGGCATGAACTGCGCGATGCCGACGGCGCCCGCCGATGAGACGGCGCCGGCGTCATACGCCGATTCCTGCAGCATGGTTGCGGCGAAAAACTCCGGCGGCAGACCGTTCGCCGTTGCAGACTGCACCGTTGCATCGGCGAGTAACAGCGCTTGTGCCTGGCCGATCCTCGGATTCGTGTGCAAGATCGCGCGGGCAATTGCAAGCAGCGGCCACGTCACGCTGGCCCCGTCGCGAATCGGGACCGCACCTTTGAGCGCGTCGGCGGTAGCGCCCGGTTCGCTCGACAGCATCGTGACGAGCCGCTCGAGATGCACCGGTGTTGCCGGCCTCGCGTTGTGGGGTATGCTAGACGTACAGGCCGCGAGCGCGAGCGTCACGCCGAGGGAGAGTCGCATGCATTTTTTCGTCGCGTTTATCCTCACACTCGTCGCGGGCGATTTCGCCTCGACATTCTTCTATCACGTGCCCCAGCATCTTTGGTTCACGTTGCACCTGCGAACGCATCACGATCGCCGCCGGTCGTACTTCGATCATGCGGTGCTCTCGGGCGACCCGGCCGTCTTGCTCGACGGGCTCCTCGGCGCGCTGCCGTATCTGATTGTCGCCGCGCTCGCGGCCCGCATCTCGCCGCTTGGAGCCGTGGCCGGCCTCGCCGCCGGACAACTGCACGTGTGGTGGCGACACACCACCGAGCTGGGGTGGCGGACGCCGCGGTGGCTCCTGCACCTCCTTCGCCCGCTATGGATCGTACTTCCCGAGGACCACGACGGGCATCACCGAAACCCCGATATCGAGTTTGGCGACATCTTCCGATTTTATGACGCCCCGGCTCGGGCGCTCTTGGCCAGACTCGCCCCGATGAGCCGGCGGGCGCGCAATGCGAGCCGGCGAGGAGTGTATGACCAAACGGGCGCTTCTGTTGATCTCGGATACCGGCGGCGGCCACCGCAGCGCGGCCAATGCGATCTGCGCCGCGCTGGATGAGATCGAAACGCCCGACCGCTTCGAACATCGCATCGAAGACGTCGCCGCGCACTGCGCCTTCCCACTGACCCAGCTCGGACTGGGCTACAGCATGGCGCTGCGCTACGCGCCGCCCGTCTATGGCGCCCTCTACTACGCAACCAACGGCCGGCGCCGGTATCGCGCCCTCGTGCGCTTCTGCGAGCCGCTCTATCGCGAACGTCTGCGCGATCTCTTCATCGCGTACCGCCCCGACGTCATCGTCTCGGTTCATCCGCTGCTCAACCACGCGGCCTTGCGCGCGCGCGACGACGCGCGGATGCACGAGGTCCCGATCGTCACAGTGATCACCGACCTCGGCAAGGTTCACGAGTCGTGGCTGGTCCCCGACGCCGATGCGGTCGTCGTGCCGGCCCGCGAAGTCTACCAGCGCGCGCTCTCGCGAGGCGTCCCCCCGCATCGTTTGCACCTGCTCGGTCATCCGATACATCCCAAGTTCGACGACGTCACGGGAAGCAAGAGCGAGCTGCGCAGGCAACTCGGTCTACCGCCTAACGCGCACGTCGTGATGTTGATGGCGGGCGGCGAAGGCGGCGGCAAACTTCTCTCGACGACGCTGGCGCTGGCGAAAGCCGACCTCGGCATTGCGCTCGTCGTAGTCTGCGGTCGCAACGAGCCGCTGGAACAGAAACTCAAAGATATCGCGCCATCGCTGCCGACGCCGATGGTGGTGTTGGGCTTCACCGATAAGATCCCCGAGTATTTCCGCGCGGCCGATCTCTTGGTAACGAAGGCCGGACCGGGCACGCTCGCCGAGGCGAACGCCGCGCACCTTCCGGTCGTCGTGTACGACTACGTTCCCGGCCAAGAACGCGGCAACGTGGATTTCGTGCGACACAACGGGCTCGGGATCATCGCGTTGCGCAGCGCCGCCTCCGTCGTTTCGGGCGTGCGCGGCCTGATCCGCGCGCCGGAACGCTTGGCGGCAATTCGCCACAACCAAGAGATCGTCGCCCCGCGGCACAGCTCGCGGCGCATCGCCGCGCTGATCGCGCAGATGGCGGCCCGAGGCCGCATACAAGCGGCCGCCGCCGTGTAGCGGCGACACAAGTCATCTTATCGCAATTCGTTTCACATTTAAGTGGAGTAATCGCCGCGCGGCGAGGCGAAGCGCTGACGCCATGAGACGGCTTGCCATTTACACCGTCGGTTGCGCTATTGCGTTGGCCGGTTGCTCGCGCGCGGTTGGGCCGCCGCCCGTTCCAACCGCGTTGTCGCCGCAAGGGTTTGGAGCCAGCGTTTCTCCGTTCGCGCGTCCGGATGCATCGGGTTTCCGGCTGCTCTTCAGCTTCGACAAAGCGAACGGCGGCGGGATCACGCCCGTCACCAATCTCATCGGCGTTAAAGGAATGTTATACGGCACGACGTTGGCCGGCGGCGGCAGCTCGGCGTGTACCAAAGGGTGCGGAACCGTCTTCTCCATGACGACCGGCGGCGTCCAAAAACCGCTCTATAACTTCGGGAGCTATTCCGGCGACGGAGCGTCCCCCACGCAGCAGCTCGCGGAGATCAACGGCACTTTTTATGGAACGACGGAGGAGGGTGGTACGAGCACCGCATGTCCGCGCGGCTGCGGCGCGGTCTTTAGTCTAACGGCCGCCGGCAAAGAGTCGGTGATCTACAGTTTCGGCAGTTATAAGGGCGACGGACTGACGCCGCGCGCCGGACTCATCGCGATTCACGGGACGCTGTACGGAACGACCTCGGCCGGCGGTGGCGCGAACGGCGGAACGCTGTTCACGATCACGCCGAGCGGCCACGAGACCGTCATCTACAGTTTCGGGAGCTATAAAGGCGACGGCCTCGTGCCGGCGGCGGAGCTCACCGAAGTCGGCAGCAAGTTATACGGCACGACGATAAAGGGCGGCCAATACGGGAAAGGGACGGCGTTTCGCGCGCAGTTCAGCGGCAAAGAGGTGACACTGCACAGCTTCGGGCACGGCATCGACGGAGCGTATCCGCGCAGCCGCCTGATCTTCGTTCAACAAGCGTTCTACGGCACTACCATTGAGGGCGGCAAGTACAAACGGGGAACCCTCTTCGTGCTGAGCCCCAACGGGATCGAGGGTCTGCTCTACCAGTTCGGAAAGGGCAAAGACGCCGCGGAACCGGAGGCGGGGCTTACCGCGCACGTCGGCACGTTTATTACGTTCTACGGGACGACGGCCAAGGGCGGCGCGGCCGGTAAGGGCACGGTCTTCAGCGTCAACGGCGTTGGATCGGAGGCGGTGCTGCACAGCTTTGCCGGCGGCGATGGTTCCGAGCCGTTCTCTCACCTGTATCTCGACAAGAAGACGTTGTACGGTACGACTGCGTATGGCGGCACGGGGAGCTGCACCGGCGGCTGCGGCACCGCCTTCGCGTACCAGTTGTAGCGCGCCGGCCTTAGTCCGTATCCGGCGGTCGCCGATCCAGGGGTTGGTGCATAAAGTAGCTCTCGCCATACTTGGCCCTGATCGGCACGAACGTACGCGCGCGGCGCGAAAAGTCGAAGCAATCCGTCGCGAGTGAGGTCGAACGCTGATCGCTCGCCGACAGCGGCCTGACGCCGAAACGATCCTCCACGAAACGTAAGATGCTGCCGTGCTCGTAGCGCGCGTGCGAAACGAACCCCTTCTTGGCGTACGGCGAGACGACAAGCAACGGCACCCGAATGCCCAAGCCGTCGTAATCGACGAAGGGAGGCGGAACGGCGTCGTACCAGCCGCCGTAGTCGTCCCAGAAGATCAGTATCGCGGTGGAATTCCAGTACTTCGATTCGCCCACTGCGTTGACCAACGACGCGACCCACGAGGGTCCTGTATCGGAGTTGCATCCCGCGTGGTCGGAATTGACGCAGGTCGGAACGATCCAGTTCACGCTGCGCAGGTTGCCGTCTTTCACGTCGGTGAAGAACTGCGTCTGCGGAGAGATGACGTCTTTGGCCCAGTCCGGCCCGTAACAGATATGCCGGACGGCTTGGTAGGCGCTCCAGATCCCGTTATTCTGCCCGGAGACCGGCGGCGGCGCCATGTCATCGTGCGATTGGCCGCACGGCGAGGGCGCTTTCCCCACGGGCGCGGCGTAGTACGCCCACGAGATGCCGGCAGCATCGAGTTCGTCACCGAGCGTCTGGTAGTCGAAACAGACCGGCACGCGTTTTTGCGGTCCGCGGAATGGTGAGAGCGTGCCGATTGTGTCTGTCTTGCCGCCGGGGCAGCCCCAAAACGTCAGCGGATAGTTCGTCGTCGCAGCCGCCTGAGCCGCGATGATGTATTGATGCGACACGTAGCTGCTCGCATCGAAATTCGACGCAAACATCTTGTCGGCCAACACGTATTGCTTGGCGATATCCCAGTACGGCTTGATCTCGGTCCTTGGAACGTAGCTATAGGGCGGATACTTGATGGGGCATCGGGGAAACCCGCCCTTTCCGCACTGCCAGGACTCGCGGTCGAATCCGTTCATCGTGCAGTCGGTGCCCGGGATGCTGCCGACGCCGTTGCAGGCCGCGTAATAGCCGTCTGAGTTGTGCGCCAAATCCCAGGAGGTCGAGAGGCCGATCGGCTTCAGCGTGACCTTTCTCTTCTTGCTGTCGAAGCCGTACGACGACGTATGCGCGCGGGGAAAGCCCATGAAGAGATTGTTCAGGCTGCGGTTCTCCTGCACGATGATGACAACGTGCTTTATCTTGCTCAGGCCGGCGGGCTGGGCGATGCCGTTCGCCGCCGAGGCGTTGCCCTGTAGCGGAAGTTCCGGCGTGGCGCCGCCATGACAGCCGGTCAGCAACGCAGCGGCAAATATGGGGCCGGCAGCGATGCCGCCCGATAGCCGATTATTCATTGTCGGGAGGCCTCGTGTCGAGCGGTTGAGCCATAAAGTAGCTTTGATCGTAGTCCGCCTTGATCGGGGTAAACGGACGCGGTTTTTGATTGAAATCGAAGCAATCGATCGCGGGCGTCTTGGCACGAGTGTCGCTCGCGGAGAGCCGCCCCAATCCGAACACGTCTTCGGTGAACTTCAAGATGCTGCCATGCTCGTAAACGACGTGCGAAACGCGCCCCTGCCGCGCGTACGGCGAGACGATCAGCAGGGGAAGGCGGAAGCCAAAGCCGTCGTTGTCGACATACGGCGGCGCGATGGGATCGTACCAACCGCCGGAGTCGTCCCAGAGAACGAAGATCGCGCTCGTATCCCAGAACGCCGACTTTCCGACGGCATTGACGATCGCCGTCACCCAGGATGGCCCCGTCTTCGAGCCGGAGCCTCCGTGGTCGGAGTTGGCGTACGTCGGCGTGATCCACGTTACCGCGGAAAGATTGCCGTTGCCGATGTCCGTGAAGAATTGGCTCGAGGGCGAGAATACGTGCTGGTTCCAGTCCGGTCCGTGGCAGATGTGCTTTATGGCCTGGTACGCGCTCCAAATTCCGCTCCTGCCCTTGGAAGCGTCGGGCGTCAGGCCGGTGCCGCACGCCTCGCCGCCGTCCGCCTTCACGGGCTGCGCATAGAACGACCACGAGAGGCCTTTCTGATCGAGTTCGTCCGCAAGCGTCGGAGGATCCCAGCACGGAATGAGCTTGGGGACGTGCGATATCTTCCTGCCGTTGCCGAGTTTGTCTATCCGATCGGTCGAGCCGCCGGGGCAGCCCCACGCAGTGTCGGGATAGTTTGCCGATGAGTTTGGATTCACGCCTGCGATCATGTACTGATGCGAGATGAAGCTGCTCGTATCGAAATCCGACGCGAACATGTGATCGGCCAGAACGTACTGACGCGCCATATTGAAGTATGGTTTGATCTCGCTGTGCGGCACGTAGCTGTACGGCGGATTCTCGTTGGGACACCTCGGTTGGCCTGCCTTGTCGCACGTCCAAGTCTGAAGGTCGAAGCCGTTCATGCGGCAGTTCGTTCCCGGAATTTTTCCCGTGCCGTTGCAGGACACCAAAAAGCCTTTGGCGGTGTGCTGGAGATCCCAGGTCGTCTCGAGCGGCACCGGCTGGAGGGCAATCTTCTTCTTTTTGGTGTTGTATCCGAACAGGGACGTCGTTGCGCCCGGATAGCCTGCGAAGAGATTGTTAAAGCTTCGGTTTTCCTGAATGACGATGATAACGTGCTTGATGCGCTTCGATGCTTTTACGTCGACGCCGGCACCCGTATCGAGCGAGCCGGAGAGCCCGGGAAGCGGCGGCTGCACGGAAAGCGATCCGTTGCCCCCGCACGCGCAGAGGGCGACGAGCAGCGCGGACGCGATCCCGCCATTCAAATATTTCAACATCGCAAGTGTCTCCAGTGGGGGCGCTAATCCGAGTCGGGTAACCGCCCGTCGGGTGGCTGATGCAAGAAGAAGTTTTCATCCATGGGCGACTTGATGGGGACGAAGGCTCGCGCCGGCTTCGAAAAATCGAAGCAATCCTTTTGAGGCGACGTCGCGCGCGCATCGCTTACCGACAGCGAGGAGAGGCCAAACTGATCTTCGATGAATCGCAAGATGCTGCCGTGCTCGTACTGGACGTGCGAGACCCACCCACGCTTCGCGTACGGCGAAACGATCAACAGCGGCAGCCTGAAGCCTAGACCGTCGTAATCCTTGTACGCAGGGGGCCTGGAGTCGTACCAGCCGCCGTAGTCGTCCCAGAAGACAAAGATCGCCGACGAGTCCCAGTACTGCGACTTTCCGACCGCATTGACCAGCGACGCAACCCACGACGGTCCCGTGTTGGATCCCGAACCGGCGTGGTCGGAGTTTTCAAATGTGGGCGTGATCCAACTCACCGAGCGTAAGTTGCCGTTCTTCACGTCGCTGAAGAATTGGGTTTGCGGCGAAATCACGTCTTGGGCCCAGTCGGGCCCCTTGTAAATGTGCTTGATGGTTTGATAGGCGCTCCAGATGCCGCCATCCCCATTGATCGCCGAGGCGTAGTACGCCCACGGCAAGCCGGCCGCGTCCAGTTCGTCGCCGAGGGTCGGAACGTCCCAGCAAACTACCTCATGCCCGTGCGGGAAGGTGCGGTTCTTTGCAAGGATGCCGATCTTGTCGGTGCGGCCACCGGGGCAGCCCCACTGCAAGTTGATGTCGGGGTAGTCAACCGACGATTTGGCTTGAGCGGCAATGATGTATTGGTGAGAGACGAAACTGCTGGCGTCCCAGTCCGAAGAATACATCTCGTCGGCCAACACGAAGTTCTTCGCCATGTCGAAGTACGGCTCGGTCTCCGTACGCGGCACGTACGCGTACTGCGGGTGATCCTTCGGGCACTTCGGTTGGCCGGCGCCGCCACAGAGCACGACTGCCTCTTGATCGAAGCCGTTCATGCGGCAGTTGGTCCCCGGAATGCTGCCGGTGCCGTGGCACGCCTTGAGGACGCCCGACGCGTTGTGAGCTAAGTCCCATCTCGTTTCCAACGCGATCGGCTTGAGCGGCACCCTTTTGTTCTTGCTGTCGTATCCATACGTCACCGTCTTCGCGCCCGGATACCCCATGAACAGGTTGTTGAGGCTCCGGTTCTCTTGAACGATGATGATAACGTGCTTGATCTTCTGCTTTGCCTTGGCATCGATATCGAGGGACTGCGCAATATCCCCCGGACTGGAGACGAAGGACTGCGCTCCGGGCGAAGGAACCGCGCTGCCGCCGTTACAGCCGGTGAAAAAAAGCGTCATTCCGAAGAAGCCGAGTGCAAATCGAGAGTACAACATACACTTCCTTAGTAACGTCGGAGAAGCGGTTTAGATTGCGCGCTTTACAAAAAGCGGCCGAGCCGTTGCCATTAAAGCACCAGGCCTAACCGTTTTGACTGCCACGGCTGGTTTTCATGCCGGCACGGCTTTTTGTTAACAACAGTCATCGCCATTCTAGCCCGCGTCGGGCGGTCGTCTGTCCAGGCGTTGACGAATGAAGAACCCCTCGCCGTACGGCGCTTTGATGGGGACGAACTTCCGTGGCGACTGCGAAAAGTCGAAGCAGTCTTGCGCAGGGGAATTCGCCCGCGCGTCGCTTGCCGCTAACGGCGCCAGGCCGAAGCGAGCCTCGACGAATTTCAAGACGCTGCCGTGCTCGTACACAATGTGGGAAACATAGGCCTGTTTAGCGTACGCCGAAACCACGATCAGCGGAACGCGGAGTCCAAGCCCGTCGTAGTCGAGATACTGCGGCGCGACGGGATCGTATAAGCCGCCATAGTCGTCCCACATGATGAAGATGGCGGTCGAATCCCAATACTGTGATTCTCCGACCGCGTTGACGAGCGATGCGACCCAGGATGGTCCCGTGCTAGAGCTGCAGCCCGGATGGTCGGAGTTTGCGCAGGTGGGCACGATCCAACTGACGCCTCGCAGTTTTCCGGCCGTAACGTCACTCAGGAAATTGGTCTGCGGAGTGATGACGTCATTGTTCCAATCGGGGCCGTAGCAGATGTGCTTGACCGCCTGGTACGCGCTCCAAATGCCGTTACCGTCCACGTAACCGGGGCCGATGCCGTGCGCTCCCTGACCGCACGGGCTGCCGCCTTTGCCGACCGGAGCGGCATAGTACGCCCACGTGACGCCGGCGGCGTCCAGCTCGTCGCCGAGGGTCGTATAGTCGAAGCAATCGGTCACCCGCGGACCGTAACCGCGCGGCGGACTTTGAGCGACCGTGAGGACCGTGTCGGTTGAGCCACCGGGGCAGCCCCACCAGGTCAACGGATAGTTGAGGGTGGAACCGGCCTGCCCCGCGATGATGTACTGATGCGAAACGTAGCTGCTCGCATCGAAGTTCGACGCGAACATCTGATCGGCCAACACGTACTGTTTTGCCATGCTCCAGTACGGCGCCGTCTCGCTGCGGGGAGCATAGATGTACTGCGGATGTTTGACCGGGCAAACCGGCTGCGACGCGTTCCCGCAGGTCACCGGCTCCCGATCGAAGCCGTTCATCTGGCAGTTGGTGCCCGGGATACTGCCGGTGCCGTTGCAGGCCGAATAGAATCCCTGGGAGTTATGGGCGAGGTCCCACGCCGTAGAAAGACTGACCGGTCTGAGCGCTATCTTCCGATTCTTGTGATCGTAACCGTACGTGGCCGTCGTTGCGCCGGGAAAGTTCATGAACAGGTTATTGAAGCTGCGGTTTTCCTGCATGATGATGACGACGTGCTGTATCTGTTGGCTGCCCGTACGACCGTGGTGCGGCAAGCGCGAAGCGCCGGGATTGGCGATGCCGGACGAGGGCCCGGGCGAAAGCGCCGCGCCGCCGTTACACGCGACCAGGAAAAGCGCCAACGCCCACGCTCCAAATGCATACCGGAAGCAGCTCATCGCGCCCCATCGGTTAGCCCGACGCGGCGCGTTCCCATGCCGAGATCGGCGCTCCCCGTGTTTTTAGGGGGGGCGGGAATCTGTAGGTTCGGCGCCAAGCGTTTGCGCGCAGTGCAGCATCAACCGTCAAAAAAGAGCATCGGCCGTCGCAGGGCCATCGCGACGATGGTGGCCGGCGGCGCCGTCCCGTTCCTCGCCGCGGCCTACGACGCGTCAGCCGAGAGCCACGCGACCCTGGCCCAGGCGGCCGCGCACAACCGCCGCGTCTATGGGTCGGCCGTACGCATCCGCGACGTCGAAGCCGAGCCGGACTATCGGCAGGCCATCGTGCACGAGTGCTCGCTGCTCGTTCCGGAGTTCGAGATGAACTGGAACGAGATCGAACCGGCATACGGTCAGCTCTCGTTCGATCGCATTGATGCGCTCGTAGACTTTGCGACCGACCAGGGAAAGAAGCTGCGCGGCCACGTCCTCTTCTGGCACTTGAGCGTACCGGACTGGGCTACCAAGATGCTGCGCGCGCGCCCCGATTGGGGGCTCGTGACTCACTACGTCGGCTTCGTCATGGATCGGTATCGCGAGCTCATCCATCAGTGGACGGTCGTGAACGAGGCCATCGATCCGGGGCAGCGCAGCGACGGCCTGCGCAACAGCATCTACCTGCAGGCATTCGGTCCAAGCTACATCAATCGCGCGTTCTCGCTCGCTCGCAGCCTTGCGCCCAACGACATGCTGCTGATCAGCGAGTACGGGCTCGAGTACGACAATCCGGAGCAACGCGCCCGTCGTTACTATTTCCTCAAACTGATCGAGCGTCTCAAGGCGGCCGGCGTTCCACTGGATTGCATCGGCTTGCAGGGCCATCTCGATTTGCGCCTGGGTCAGATCTCGGCGCCGGCGATCGCCGCGTTCCTGCGCGAGCTCAACGACATGAAGCTCCCGGTGATCGTCACCGAGTTGGACGTCAAGGAATCGAACTATGCGGCCTCAGCGCAAGAGCGCGATCGGATGGTCGCCGACGAGACGCGACGATACCTCGACGCCGTCTTGAGTCACAGCCGGTGCTTGGGCGTCACCACGTGGGGCCTCAGCGATCGCCATTCCTGGATCATCCAAGTAACGCCGCAAGACTACGCGCGCTTTCCGGGAGCCTGGAAAAATGGCGAGAGTCCGGGGGTGAACCGCGGACTCCCGCTCGACTGGGAGATGAAGCCGAAGCCGATGTACTTTGCGCTTCGCGACGCGCTCTGGCGCAATCGCGTGAGACGCTAGGGAACCTAAAAGCTTTGGTAGATCAGCGCTTTGAAGTAGGGGCGCGACGCGAAGCCCGACTCCCAGGATGGGCCGGCCGAGAACTGTAGCTCGGATTTGTCGGCGATCTTTATGGCCGCCACGGGTCCCACCTGATAGAGGCTGTACGTCGGATCGCCTTCGGCATAGAACTCCGCGCCGAGGCGAAACTGCGGCGACAGTGCGTGAGTCAGACCGATGCGGCCTTCGTAATCGTCGAGCCGCGTTCCGTAGAAGCCGTTCCAATCGGCGCGCCATGGCCCCGACACGTTTCCGCCATCCAGGCTGAGGCGCACTTCGGCTTGCTGCCCACGGCGGCGGTTCGTGGGATCGTACGGCGCGAGACCCGTGTACGTGTCGTTGACGCCGATGCCGACGTCGCTCCAGAAATTCTGATGGGTGAACTGGTAGAGCGCATCCAGCTCTCCACCGCCGAAGTTGGCTTTGACGGTTCCCAGGGTGTCATTGATGTAGTTGTAGCCGCCGGTATCGAGAATCCCCCGCACGGCGAGGCCGTTACCCAAGCTGGGGCTCAAGGCCAGGGTCGCTCCGATGAAAACGTAGTTCGAAAAGTCTGCCTGGCCACCGCCGAACACGCCGACGCGATCGTCCGCCAGCGCCGGACAGAGGCTCAGCGTGAAGAGGCCGATCGTCGCGGCAAGCGCGATTTTCGCTCGAATCACTTTTTCGCTCCTTCCACTCATTAGACGAGCAGCTTGTTCGTTTCGAGTTCGGCCATGCTCGTCTGACTGCGATCCACCGGCGGCGCTTTCGTTTGCGAGACCCACGCGATGAGTTCTTTCATCCCCTCGTCGAACGAACGCTGCGGCCGCCAGCCGAACGTTCTTTCTGCCTTCGAGATATCGGGGAAGCAGTGCCGAATGTCTCCGACGCGATACCGGCCCAAGAATTCGGCCTCGATATTCTTGTCGAGAAATTTGTTGAGCGTTACCGCCATGTGGGCGATCGTCACCGGCTTGCCGCTGCCGATGTTGAACGCATCCCACACCGCTGCATCGCTCTCCAGCACCGTGAAGAAGGCGTTTGCGATGTCTTGTACGTGCACGAAGTCGCGCTGCTGCTCGCCGTCTTCGAAGACCAGCGGCCGCTGGTCGTTCAGCAGGCGCGAGATGAAGATCGCGGCGACCCCCGTGTAGGGATTGCTCAGCGCCTGGCGCGAGCCGTAGACGTTGAACAGGCGAAGGGCGACCGTCGGAATCTGCAAGGCGCGGCCGACCGCGAGGAACATCTCTTCGTGGTCGCGCTTGTTGATCGCGTAGATCGAGGCCGGCTGCAACGGTTTCTCTTCGGCCGTCGCGACCGGAATCAGTTGCTCGCCGCCCAGCGACAGCTCCCATTGGCGCGCGGCAAGCGCGGCGTGCTCGCGCAACGGCGGGGCGACGAGCGCTCCCGTCGACGGCAGCTTATACGCCCCTTCGCCGTAAATCGACATCGACGACGCGACCACCATCCGCTCGACCGTGTGCGGGCGCTGCGAGAGCGTCTCCAAGACCACGGCGGCGGTCATGACGTTGTTGCGGCAGTACTCGACGATGTTCGTCATGCTCTGTCCGACGCCGACCGACGCCGCCAGATGAACGAGATGCGTCACGCCGCGCAAGCTCGACTCGAAAACCTCGGCGTCAAGGATGTCGCCCTTGATGCGCTTTGCGCGGCGGTCGAGGTAGGTGGGCCAACCCTCGGCATCGCGGTCGGCATCGGCATGCACTTGCGGCAACAGGTTATCGAGTACCGTGACTTCGTAGCCACGCTCAAGCAGCAGATCGACGACGTGCGAGCCGATGAATCCGGCGCCGCCGGTGACTAGCGCGTGCTTATTCAACGTTTGATTCCTCTCTTGCATTGATCAACATAGGATTGGCGCCTCGCTCCAGCGTCGCTTCGCGCCCTATGCGCAATCCGAGCAGCTTGCGCCGGATAAGCATCTTGTTCGCGTCGATCTTCTCCGTGCGCTGCCAGGCCAGGCCTTGGTCCAGCAGATACATCCGGAAACCTATCGCGAGCGGAATGATCCACAGGAACCACCATACCATGGCAAAGGCGGGATTGATTCGCAGCATGTACCACGCGCGCGCCGTCCAGCGGGTGGAGACGAGCCGCGTGCGCCGCCACGTGTTCGCATAGAGCAACACCATGTAGATCGCGAAGAGCGCCACATTAAAGCACGCCAGCCAAAACGTCCACAAGGGCAAGAGGCCGGGGTGAACGGCAAACTCCGTCAGCGCCCAGATCCCCATCGGGACGCCGATCAGGTTCGTCCACAGCGAGAGGCACGGAACGAAGACGAGCCGAGCCTTGACGCGCTGCCACCACGAGAAGCCCATGTAATGCAGCGGCTTGCCGAGCGCCTGAAAGAAACCGCAGATCCAGCGCTTTCGTTGAGTGACACCGCCCCACCACGTCTTAGGGACTTCCTCGATCAACGGATTCGCGATGACGCCTAAGCGCTTGCCGTTGATCCAGTAACGCAGGCCCACTTCGGGATCTTCGATCGTGACCCAAGGGTGAAAGCCGCCCAGCTCCAACAGGTCGGTGACGCGATAGAAGAGTCCCTTGCCCAACACCCAGAACGGCAGGCGCCCGTGCGAGGACAGGTGCGGATAGAGATGCCCATCCCAGGCCATGTGATCGAACGAATGAAACGACGCCGGCAGCGACGCGTTCAAGTTGCCGGCCACGTTGGTCGCCTGCAACACGTCGTAACGCTTCAGCCCAATGGCGGCGGCGGTGAAATGGTCGACCGGCGGGCAGCTGTCCGCGTCGATGTAGTTGATTGCCAGATCTTTTTCGTGTGCGAGCGACCGCGCCGTATGATAGAGCGCGTAGATCAGCTGACGGGTTTTCTTCGGCGGCAGATCCTTGACGCCGGCGCGCCGGCCCTGATGCCACCAATAGACGTTCGGGTTTTTGTCCCACGCGTCCCAGACGATCTGCCACGACGGGTCGCTGGTTGGCGGCACTTCGAGCATCTCTAGGAACGGAAACTCTTCCATTAGCCGGCGAAGGCTCGCGACCGTGTCGGTATCGTTGGCGTTCGGAATGGCAACCACGCGACATCGGTCCTTCGGATACTCGATCTTCGCCAAGGATAGCATCGTCGTGCGCATCGTCGCTTCCAGCTCGCGCAACACGGGATAGAAGAGCACGATGTAGGGCCACTGGCTCTCGGGCTCTCGAATCGGCTCGCTCATGTCGACCCAATCGATGGGCTGGGTCAGGAAGTAGCCGTTGATCAGCAGGGTGAGCGCATAAAGCACCTGCGAAACGATAAAGAGTATCGTTGCCGCCAAAAGCAGCGGGTTGTCAGTCGTTACCATCAATCTTATCTAGTGTGTTAGCGAAGTTTGGGGCTGGACGGAGCGGAAATAATCCAACGTGGCCATAAGGCCTTCGCGTAACTGTACCTTCGGCTCCCAGCCCAAAAGGTCATGCGCCCGCCTAATGACGGGCCTCCGCCGGGTTGGATCGTCGGGTGGCAGCTCGCAGTTGACCGTCCGCAACGGTACGCCCGCCACTTCGGAGAGGATTTGGGCCAGCTCGTTGATCGTGAACTCGCCGGGGTTTCCGATGTTGATCACCGTCTCGGCCAGCGAGTCGGCCTTCGCCAGGCGGACGATGCCTTCGATGAGGTCGCTCACGTAGCAAAAGCTGCGCGTCTGCGCGCCGCTGCCGTACACCGTCAGGGGCTCACCCCGCAGTGCGGCCAGGCAAAAATTCGGGATGACCCGTCCGTCGTCCGGCTGCATGCGCGGCCCGTAGGTATTGAAAATTCGGATGATTCTGCCGTCGATTCCCACTTGGCGGATCGCCGAGGTGACGTACGCCTCCCCGTACCGCTTCGATTCGTCGTAGCACGCCCGGACGCCGATGGGGTTGACGTTGCCCCAGTACGTCTCCGGTTGGGGGTGCTCGAGAGGATCGCCGTACGCCTCCGACGTGGACGCGAAGACCAACCGCGCTCCAGCGGCGCGGGCAAGCTCCACGCCGTGCATTGCGCCGAGCGCGTTGACCGCCATCGTGCCCAGGGGATCGCGCCCATAGTCGACGGGACTCGCGGGAGATGCAAAGTGCATGATCAGCGCCGGCCCATCGAAGTCGCCGGCCCACGTCCAGGGCAGCGAGACGTCGGCTTCGACGAAAGTAAAGTTCGGATGATTCGCGCTCGCTTCGAGATTGGCGCGAGAACCGGTCACGAGGTTATCGATTCCGACGACGCGCTCCCCATCCGAGAGCAGCCGATCCACGAGGTGCGATCCGAGAAAACCGGCTGCTCCGGTCACAAAGACTATCAAATCGGGATCATTCCCTCGTCGAGCTCGGGAAGCGCGACGGGCTCGCGCTGCCGGCCTACGCCAATGTAGCGCAACCCTTCGGCGGCGACTTTCTCCGGATCGAAGAGATTGCGTCCGTCAACCACCACGTTGCTGCGCATCAGCCGCCGCAGCAGCTGAAAGTCGATCCCCGCATACTCTTCCCACTCCGTCGCAAGAACGAGGACGTCGCAGCCGCTGATGGCTTCATAGATGTCGCTGGAGTATTTTACGCCGTCGCCCGTGTTCGCGCGGGCGACCTCGATCGCGATCGGATCGTGCGCCGTCACCGTGGCCCCCGCCGCAGTGAGCATCTCGATGAGGCGCAACGCCGGCGCCTCGCGCACGTCGGACGTATCCGGCTTGAATGCGAGCCCTAGGACGCAGACGCGCCGCCCTTCGACGGAGCCCAGCGCACGCTCGATCTTGTGATACGTACGCACGACCTGCGCTTGATTGACCGATTCCACCGCGCGGATCAGCTGCGCATCGTAGCCCCGGCCATCGGCGGTACGCTCGAGGCCTCGAACGTCTTTGGGGAAGCACGAACCGCCGTAACCGAGCCCCGGCTGCATGAATCGAGTCCCAATTCGCTGGTCCAGCCCGATGCCGTGAGCGACGTCCTTGACGTCCACGTTGAAGAGCTCGCAGATGTTGGCGACTTCGTTCATGAACGAGATCTTCGTCGCCAAAAACGAGTTCGCGGTATACTTGATCATTTCGGCGGTACGCACGTCCGTGCAAACGATCGGAGCCTCCAGCGGCTCGTAGAGCGCCTGCAGCGTGCGTCGTGCTCCTTCGCTGCGCGTGCCGATCACCACGCGATCCGGCCTCATGAAATCGTCGACCGCGGACCCTTCGCGCAGAAACTCGGGATTCGCCGCGACTTCCACGTTGTAGGGGTGCGGTGCGTTTTCGGCGATGATCGCCGCGACCATCTCGCCGGTTTCCATCGGCACGGTAGACTTGACGACGACCAACTTCGGCCCATTGAGCTCGCGCCCGATCGTCGCCGCGACGTCGCACACTTGTGAGAGGTCCACTCCGTCGTTCGGGAGTATCGGCGTTCCGACCGCGATAAAGACGATCGGATTGTCGCGCAACCCGGAGGCGACGTCATCCGAGAAATTCAGCCGGCCGGCCTGCCGATTGTGCAACACCAGCTCGTGCAGCTGCGGTTCGAAGAACGGCAACTCGCCTAAACGCAGCGTTCCGATCTTGCGCGCATCGTTATCGAGGCAGAGAACGTAGTGGCCGAGTTCCGCAAAGCATGCGCCCGTCACCAATCCCACGTAGCCGGTTCCGACGATGGCAATTTGTTTTGGATCGGTCGGCCTTGCGCTCGATCCGTTACCCTGGGGGAATGTCATTGGGGGCTCCCTCAGTCAGGTGATGAGTGCAAACGGAGCGAGCAGGGTGAGCTTATTGCTCGGCGCCCGGAGACCTTCCGGCCACGGACGAGAAACGCCAAAACGGCGGCTTTTTGATAGCATGGTCGCCATAACGTGCGCGCCGTTCTGGGATTTCGGCGCGGTTCCCTTCGTACTGATGGCCCTATTGCTTATGACCTTATTGCGCCGAGATCCCGTTCCAGACCGTTCCTCCGGGTAACGTTTCCGGCGGACGCGGTCGCTGACCAAAGTCGAAATCGCGGCGTAGATCGCCCAACAACGGCTGCGCCTCGCGCACGCTGGGACGGCGATCGGGCCGCCCGTCGTTGCGCGGATCGATCCGCCGGCCAACGAGAAAATCATCTTCGATAAACTTCATATAGGCATCATGACTAAGCGTCTGATGATCGATGAAGCCGTGGCGCGCGTACGGGCTGATCACGAGACCCGGCACGCGCAGTCCGTAGCCGTTCTCGTCCACGCGCGGCGGTACGACGTGGTCGTAAAAGCCGCCCCAGTCGTCCCAACTCAGAAAGATGGCCGTGCTGTCCCAATCGGGGCCACGCATGATCGCGTTGATCAGCCCAGTGACGTAGGCTTGACCGCGGCTCACCAGCGCCGGAGGATGCTCGCTATAGTCTCCGGCCGGCGCGATCCACACGACGCTGGGCAGCGTTCCGTTCTTGGCCGCCGGGTAAAAGTCGCGCAGATCTCGGACGTTGCCTAGCTCGCCGTCTTTCTTGACCGTATCGAAGTACGGCAGCACGTTCCAGATTCCGGGCGTGTGCGCCGCGAGTCGCCGCGGCGGACAGGCATCCAAGTTGTTTGCGCAATCGGGTTCCGTTCCGGCCATTACGTAGTACGCCCAGCTGACGTGATTCGCGTGAAGCAGATACGTGAGGTCGGTCCACGCGTAGTCGGGGCGGCCCGGCTCGTGGACCCTCGCATTGCCGCGCTCGAAGTCTTTAGGATAGTCGGGGCGCTGTATCGCGCTCGTGCAGCTCATTGGATCGCCGAGCGTCGAGCACTGCGCCGACCACCCCGAGACCATGAAGAGATGCTGCGGCAAGCTCCACGACGCCACCGGCTCGAACAGGTGATCCTGCAGCACGAAATCGTGGGCATACTTCCAGTAGTTCGGAATCTCGCGCGAATCGTGATATCCCATGATCTCGGTCGTGCCGAAGCAGTTCGGCGCGTTGAGATCGGCACAGCGCCGCCGGCCTCGCTCGGCCGCGGCTAAGAATCCGTCCATCTTTCCGCCGTTTATGGCCATCGTCGCGGCCCAGGCGCCGTGCGGGCCGCCGCGATTGAGATCGTTCGAATCGTGAAACGGGCGCGTGCATCCGGAGCGCTGCGGATCCGAAAGGCAGACGGTGGGCTGACCGTCGCGCATCGGAATGCCGTCGGCGCCGGGATACGTTCCGAAGTAGGAATCGAAGGACCGGTTCTCTTGCATGATGACGATCACGTGCCGAATCTTGTGGATCGGATCGTCGCTCGGCGGACGCGACGTCGCCGCGACAGTCGCCGTCGCCGCCGCCGCCAGTATCCCAAGCAACCCGATGAATGCCGGTCTACGCTGCGCGCGCATCGCCCGTCGTCAATCCTCCTCGCAGCACCATCGTCGCCGCGCCGACTTGTCCCGCATTATTACCCAAGGCCGCAATGACGATATTCGTGGTCCCTCGCGGAATCATCGTCGTGAGCGCCTCAACGCGCGGCCGCACGGCCTCGAGCATGAAATCGCCTGCGGTCGAGACGCCGCCGCCCAGCGCAATCGTCGCCGGGTTCACGAACGCGATGACGTTCGCAAGCCCCAGCGCAAGATCGGCGGTGAAACTCTTCCAGGCCGCGACCGCGTGCAGATCGCCGGCTTGCGCGGCACGCCGAATCTTCTTTGAGCTGAGCTTCGAGCGCGGTACGTCGAGCAGGTCGCTGCGCGGGAACGACGGCGCCACCGCGAATGCGTGGCGAATCAGACCCGTGCCGGATGCCTGCGCTTCGAAGCATCCGATCTTTCCGCAACCGCAGACAAAGCCGTCGGCCGGACGGATTTGGTGGTGCCCGATCTCACCGGCTCCCCAGCGATTGCCCAATAAGAGCTCGCCTCGCGCCACGATGCCTCCGCCAATTCCGGTTCCCAAGGTGAGCAGCACGAAGTCCTTGGTGAGCTTGCCCGAGCCGTACGTATATTCGCCGAGCGTCGCGCAGCGCGCGTCGTTGGCGACGAAGACCGGCAGCGAAAACTTCGACCGAACCGTGTCGCCGAGCGGCGCATCGTGCCAATCGAAGTTAGGGCTGTACAGCACGGCGCCCGTCGCGGCATCGATGTTTCCCGGGGCGCCGATCCCGATGCCGACCACGCCCCCGGCATCTTTGAGCGCCGGCCTGATCACCGTCTCGAGGGCCGCGATGACCGCGCCGAAGGTGAGGTCGTCGAGGTCCTCTTCGTGTTGGCTCTGGATCGTGCCGTCGTCCGTGACGACCCCCGCGGTGACGTGAGAGCCGCCCAAGTCGACGCCGACAGCCGTTCGCATGCGCGCTAGTGTTTGCTTCCGCCGAAGGCCGCACCCGCAACGCACGGGAATCGAATGGCTATCATGGAGACGATTGACCTGATTGCCCTACGCAACTATTCGCGCGAAACGAGTCAGCCCACCCATCCCGAGCTGCTAGACGCTCGACCGATCGAGCACGTCAACAAGATCGAGATCGACGAAGAGCACGTCACGATCACGTTCGACGAACACACGACGCGCTACTATAATGCCAACGAGATCACGCATCGCGAATGGGTCTACAAGTACAACGACGATCCGGCGTTCGTGAAGGCGGTGCGCGGCGTCATCGAGCAGGCGCGCCGCCACCTTAAAGATTTACCCGAGAACGTGGCGTGCCCGCCGGGCTGCGCGGAGTGTTGCAGCGGTTACGAGCCGTTCGTCACCAAGGCGGACGTCCAGCGCATCGCGGACCACCTTGGAATGAGCTTCGACGCGGTGCTGCGCGAATACGTAGTGGAGCGCCCGTCGGCGGACGGCTACCATCTCGGCTGGCTCCGCAAGGTGAGCGACGACGTCGCCGACCAGTGCGTCTTCTTGAAAGGCTCGCGCAGCGGACACTACTACTGCGGCATTTATGCGGCGCGGCCGAACGACTGCCGCGACTTCTCGCCGATCGGGTGCGAAGACGTGGACGACTCGCTGCCGCGAAAGTCCGCCTTTAAGATCGGCCCGCCGTTTGCGCCGAAGCACCGCAAAGCGCGCCGCAACGGGAAACGACTTTAGTGAGTAGTCTGGTGCTCAATGTATCCGCGAAGCTGCACCGGCAACTGGCGACGCGCGCTCGGTTCAAGGATATGTCGTTGCCAGATTATCTCATAATCGAGCTGCAGCGCATCGCAGAAACGCCGACTATCGAAGAACTGAAAAAGCGAATGATACGTCGGCGCGAACTGAAGCTTTCGACGAGTCCTGCTCGCGCTGTTCGGAAGGAACGGGGCCGCTAGCAAACGATGCAGCGAAGCGTTGGAGTTGTCTTCGCATAGTTGCGAATCGCTCGATCTCGCGTGACCAAGCGAGCCCCATAAGCTGACGCGCTGGCGATCAACATTCGATCTATCGGGTCCGATGGCGGCTTATGCGGAAGATTCGCTGCCGCGACCGCGATCGACGGCGTCAGAGCGGCGACGACGACGCCGGGCAGACTAAAGAGAGCGCGCACGTACTCTTCTACTCCCATAGCCAAGGTCAGCCGGCGCTTGTTGACGAGAAGCGCGATCTCCCAGGCGCTGACCGGCGAAACCAGGAGTTCGTCGCGCTCGGACGCGGCCTCTATTTCATTCGCCGCATCGCTTCCAAGGCGCCCGTCGATGAGCCATACGGCGGCATGAGTATCAAGTAAAATTGGGTTCATCGGATGTCCACTCGACATCGATAGGACTAACGAGGTCTTTCTCCGCTATCACCATTCCCGCAAGCGCCCCGAAAACGCGCGGAGCCGTAGAGCGAATCGGCATAAGTCGTGCAACCGGCTTACGATGCCGCGTGATAATGATCTCTCCGCCTGAACGTTCGACCTCGGCCATGAGCTCGAGGCACTGAGCCTTAAACTCTGCAGCGCCGACCGTACGAGGCTTCAGCATCAAGAAGGAAACGCCGTAAGAGGCTCGGCCTGACCGTCGTTTTATGGACATTTTCTATGTCCATTTTAGCACGACCCAAAAGCATCGGCAATCCCTACCCGGAGGCATCTCCGAAACGAACCCTAAATCGATTCTCTGGAGGACTGCTTTTATTGTACCGTCGTTTGTTTGCCGCAGCTACTTTTGGTGCGCTCGTTTTTTCGGCGTCGCCGGCTCGGGCCGAAGTTACCGTCGTGTCGCCGGGGCTGTATCAAGAATTGCATTGGCGGTTCATCGGGCCGATGCGCGGCGGCCGCACCGTCGCGATCGACGGCGTCGCGAACGAACCGAACGTCTTTTACATCGCGGCGGTCAACGGCGGGATCTGGAAGACGCAAGACGCCGGGCGCACGTGGGTGCCGATCTTCGACGGTCAATCCACGGCGTCGATCGGCGCGCTCGCCGTCGCGCCGAGCGATCCGCGGATCATCTATGCGGGAAGCGGCGAGGGCTTGCAGCGGCCCGACCTCTCGGTCGGCAACGGCATCTATAAATCCAGCGACGGCGGCGCGACCTGGACGCACTTGGGGCTGCGCGACGGCCAACAGATCGGCTCGATGGCCGTCGATCGCACAAATCCGAACCGGCTCTTCGTCGCCGTGCTCGGCCACCCGTACGGGCCGAACGCCGAGCGCGGACTCTACCGATCGCTCGACGGCGGCGCGACCTTTACGCGCGTGCTGTTCGTCAACGACAACGTAGGTGCGTTCGCCGTGGCGATCGATCCTCGCGATTCGAACGTCGTCTACGCGACGTTATGGGCGGCCCGCCAAGCCCCGTGGGAGATCGGCGCCTCGTTCGAAATCGCCGGCAGCGGCGTTTTCAAGTCCACGGACGGCGGCACGACGTGGGCGCAGTTGCGCGACGGCATTCCCGCACGTATCGGGCGCAGCGAGATCGCCGTGGCACCGAGCAACCCGCAGATCGTGTACGTCTATGCCGACGTGGAGGCGAAGGGCGACGATAGCGGCGCGCTCTACCGCAGCACCGACGCCGGGGCGCGCTTTGCGCGCGTCAACGATGGAGACGAGATCGCGCAGCGCGGCGACGATCTTGTATCCATTGCCGTTGATCCAAGCGACGCCAACACCGTCTATTTGACGAACACGTCAACGTATCGCTCCTCCGACGGCGGCCACACGTTCGTCGCCATCAAGGGCGCGCCCGGCGGCGACGACTACCACACTGTGTGGATCAATCCGCAAAATCCGAACATCGTCGCGCTGGCGAGCGACCAGGGCGCGACGATCTCGGTCGATCGCGGCGCGACGTGGAGCTCGTGGTACAACCAGCCCACCGCGCAGATATTCCACGTGAACGCCGACCAGCGCTTTCCGTATTGGGTCTGCGGCGGGCAACAGGAGAGCGGTTCGGCGTGCGTCGTCAGCCGCGGCGAATGGGGTGAAACGACCGAGCGCGACTGGCACACGGCGGGCGCGCAAGAGTACGGCTACGTCGTCCCCGACCCGCTCCACTCGGGAATCTTCTTCGGCGGAAAGGTCGAGAAGTTCGACGAGCGCACCGGACAGGCGCAAGAGGTTTCGCCGATCGCGTTGCCGTCGAAGCGCTATCGCGTCATACGAACGGAGCCGATCGCCTTCGATCATTTCGACCGCCGCCGGTTGTACTTCGGCGCCAACGTCGTCTTCCTCACCACCAACGGCGGAATGAGCTGGCGCGCGATCAGCCCGGATCTCACGCGCGCGCATCCGGCCGTTCCATCGGCGATCGCCGCCTTTGAACCCGACGACCCGCAGCGAGGGACCCATCGCGGCGTCGTCTACGCGCTGGCGCCATCGTACGCGCGGCGCGGTACGGTCTGGGCCGGAACCGACGACGGCTTAGTGTGGATCACGCGGAATGCGTTTGCCGGGGCGCCGCAGTGGAAGAATATCACCCCGCCCCAGTCGACTCCCTGGAGCAAGATTGCGCAGATCGACGCATCGCGTTTCGACGACAATACCGCGTTCGTCGCCGTGAACCGTTTCCGGCTCGACGACCTCCGGCCGTACGTCTTTATCACACATGACGGCGGCGCGAACTGGACGCTCGCAGTCAACGGTCTGCCGAACGCGCCGGTCAACGCAGTGCGCCAAGATCCCGTCGAGCCGCGCCTGCTGTACGCCGCGACGGAGAACGGCGTCGCGACCTCCTTCGACGGCGGGGGCCACTGGCAACCGCTGCAACTGAACCTGCCGAGGACGTCGGTGCGCGACCTCATCGTGCACGGCAACGACGTCGTCGTCGCTACGCACGGACGAGGATTCTGGATCCTCGACGACGTGGAGCCGCTGCGAGAGCTGGCGACCAACGCCCACGTGTCTTTCTTTCAACCCGCGCTCGCGTATCGCGTGCGGCGCAGCGTCAATACCGATACGCCGCTGCCGCCGGAGGAACCCACGGGCGAGAATCCGCCCGACGGCGCGATCCTCGACTACGCGCTGGCGTCGCCCGCCCAGCGAGTGACGATTTCTATCTTCGACTCAACCGGACGGCTCGTGCGCCGCTACTCGTCCGCCGATGCCGCGCCGGCGCGGATTCCGCACCTCGACAAGCCGGCGTATTGGGAGCGGCCCTTCACGCGTCCGGCCACCGGGGCCGGAATGCACCGGTTCGTTTGGGATCTGCGCGAAACGGCGCCGCACTCACTGCAGCAAGATCTGCCGATCTCGGCGGTGCCGCATCGCACGCCGCGTGTGCCCGAGGGACCTCTCGTGCTCCCGGGCCGCTATGCCGTTGCGCTCGAGGTCGGCGGCCGCCGGATGGAACGCACGCTCACCGTCGCGATGGATCCGCGCGTCCGAATCTCGCGGACCGCGCTGGTCGAGCAGTATGGCCTAGCGATGCGACTCGTCGGGATCATGAACAGCACCGCCGGGTCGTCCTCGCGCCGAATCACCGATCAAGCCGCGGCGCTGCTGGACACCGTCGAAGGTGCTGACGCGGCACCGACGCGCCAGGCCGCCGAAGCGGTACGGTCGCTCGAAGGGCAGGAAAGCGCGAATCCAAAACGCTGATTCTCCGCCTATATGCTGATTCTCCACATATATAAGGAGGACACCATGAGGATCTTCGTATCGGCGCTCGCGGCGCTCGCCCTCGTCTCTCTCGGTCCGATCGCCACGGGCGCGGCGACCACGACTGCCACGATCAAGCTCAACGCACAGAACGGTTCCGGCGAGAATGGGTCGGCCACGCTGACCGACGGAAACGGCGGAGTCACCGTCGTCATCTCGCTCACCGGCGCGCCCGCGAGCGCGCAGCCTGCTCACATTCACGACGGGACGTGTGCCGATCTGAAAGGCGTCGCCTATGCGCTCAAAGACGTCGTCAACGGCAGTTCCACCACGTCGGTTCCGGGCACGACCGTCGCAGCGCTGATGGCGAAGCCCTACGCGATCAACGTGCACGAAAGCGCCGCTAACCTCGGCAAGTACGTGGCGTGCGGCGAGCTTACCGCATCGAGCTCGATGTAGCACCAGTCGCGAGCAGCTCCGCATAGCGAGCAGGGTCGATGTTGCCGCCGGTCAGGATGGCACCGATGCGTTTGCCCGACAGTCCCTCGATGCGGCGGTGCAGCAACGCGGCGACCGCCGCGGCCCCGCTCGGCTCGATCACGAGCTTCATGCGTTCGAAGGCGAAGCGCATCGCCTCGCATAGCTCGGCATCGCTGACGGTCACGATCCCGCTCGCATGCCGTTGCGCGATGCCGAACGTCAAATCGCTCGGCGACGTCGTTTGCAGACCGTCCGCAATCGTCGCGGGTACCGAAATCGTCACGCGTCGCCCGCAGCGCAGCGATTGCGCGAAGTCGTCGCCGGCTTGCGGTTCGACGCCGTACACCGCGACGTTGCGGTCTCGCCCATGTGCGGCGATGGCCGTGCCGCCGAGCAGGCCGCCGCCTCCGACCGGCACGACGATCGCGTCAAGGTCACCGGCATCTTCCAGCAGCTCGAGTGCCGCCGTCCCGGCGCCCGACATGATTCGCACGTCGTCGAACGGCGGAACGACGGTCGCGCAACGCTCCGCGGCCACGGCCTGCGCGATCTCCTCGCGGTGGGAGCGCTCGCGCTCGTAGAAGACGATCTCCGCACCGTAGCCGCGCGTCGCCGCGATCTTCACCGCCGGAGCGTCTGAGGGCATCACGATCGTCGCGTTGGTCGAGAGCAGGCGCGCCGCCAGGGCGACGCCCTGCGCGTGATTGCCGCTCGAATATGCGACCACTCCGCAGTCGCGCTGCGCCGGCGAGAGCGAGGCGAGAAAGTTGTACGCGCCGCGAAACTTGAACGCGCCCATTCGTTGGAAATTCTCGCACTTCAGGAAGAGGAACGCTCCGCATCGGTCGTCGAGCGTTCGCGACCGGAGCGTCGGCGTGCGATGGGCGACGCCCGCGAGCCGCCGTTTCGCGGCGGCGACGTCGATGGCCGCGTCCTGCGGCGGCACTACTGCGCCGGCTGCTGCGCCATGTGGAAGTTCCAGTTCACGACCTTGCCGTTTTCGTCGAAGCGCATTCTCTCGAGATAGTGATGCTTCTCGAAGCGCACGTCGAAACAGTGCCAGCCGACCGGACAATCAAGCTTCGTCTCCTTGAGCGAGAGCAGCTTCCCTTGGCTGTTGAGCTCGTCGGACCACTCCGCGACCTTGACGCGCGTAATGGCGACCCCCTCGGCGATGTCGTTCTCGACCGGTTTGAGATTGTTATCGACGACCGCTCGCGTGATTCGCTCGGCCTCGCGCTCGTTGCGATTTTGGAACGAGCACGCCGCCAGCGTCGCGGCGACGGCGAGCACTAAACCTAGCCGGATAAGATTCACGATGCCAAAACCTCCCGATCGGGATCTGCCGCAAACGGAACGAAATGGGCGTCCGGATTCCATTGCTGCGCCAGCCGAAGGCTCCACTCGTTCTCGAAGAGCGCCACGGGATCGCCCTCCCAATCCTCGACCAACGACGCGTTGGAAGGAAGCTGCAGCCGCGCAAGGGCGTCGCGTTCCGCCGCGACGCGCCGCGCAAGCCGATACGGCAACCCGCGCACCGTCGTCGTCACGTTATATTCCGAGCCGAGGCGGTACGTCGCGACCTCGAACTGCAGCTCGCCGACCGCACCGAGAATCGGCTCGATGCGGGGCACGCCGAACGGATAAAAAACTTGCACCGCACCCTCCTCGCGCAACTGCGCGATCCCCTTTCCAAACGACTTATAACCCGATACGTCCGTACTCCGAACGCTCGCGAAATGTTCCGGGGCAAACGATGGAATCGGCGGAAATCGGGCGGGCGTTTTCTCATAGAGCGTGTCGCCGATCGCGAAGGCCCCCGGGTTGAGGAGTCCTACGACGTCGCCCGCATAGGCCACGTCGAGCGATTCGCGATCGCCCGCAAAGAGGCGCATGGCTCGCGACAATCGCACCGAAGCGCCGGTGCGCGCGTTGCGAACGAGCATGTCACGTGAGAGCTCGCCGGAGCAGACGCGCACGAAGGCGACTCGATCGCGATGGCGCGGATCCATGTTGGCCTGAATTTTGAAAACGAAACCGCTGAACTCGTCCGACGCGGGCTCGACGCCGCTGCGCGGCGGCGGGGGCGGCGCCATCTCGACAAACGTATCGAGGAAAGTCTCGACCCCGAAGTTTGTCACCGCGCTGCCGAAGAACACCGGGGTGACGTCGCCGCGCAGCATTGCCGCCGGATCGAATCGAGCGCCCGCTCCGTCGAGAAGCTCGATGGACTCGCGGAAGTGCTCGTATGCGTAGTCGCTGAGCAACGCGCGCAGCGCCGGATCGGCCGGCCCGGTAAGCTGGACGGCAGCGCGCGTCGCGCCGTGAGCGGCGCGTTCGAACCGATGCACGACGCCGGTCGTACGCTCGTAGACGCCGATGAACTCGTCGCCGTTGCCGAGCGGCCAGTTCATCGGAAAGGCATGGATGCCGAGCACGTTCTCGAGCTCGTCGAGCAACTCCAGCGGGTCCCGGCTGGGACGATCGAGCTTATTCATGAAGGTAAACAGGGGAACGCGTCGCTCGCGGCAGATCGCGAAGAGCTTTTTCGTTTGCGGCTCGACGCCTTTGGCCGCATCGATCAGCATCACGGCACTGTCAGCCGCCATGAGCGTGCGATACGTGTCCTCGCCGAAATCCTGGTGGCCGGGAGTGTCCAGCAAGTTCAGAACGTAACCGTGATACGGAAACTGTAGGACCGTCGACGTGATCGAGATGCCGCGCTCCCGCTCGAGCGCCATCCAATCGCTCGTCGCCTGGCGCTGCCGCTTGCGGGCCGACACCTGCCCCGCGACGTGAATCGCGCCGCCGTAGAGCAGGAGCTTCTCGGTCAGAGTCGTCTTGCCGGCGTCGGGGTGCGAGATAATGGCAAAGGTTCGCCGCTTGCGCACTTCTTGCGCGATTGTCGGCTCGCTCATTGTGCTGCCGGCTGATAGAGGCGAAGCTCGGCGATACCGCCGGAGTCGCGAATGAGCGCGAGCATGCCCGGTGCGCGATAGAATCGAACCCGCGGGGGTATTCGCAGGCGGTCGGATCCACGGCGCACGTACGCCTCGTCGTCGTCAATGGCGATCGTACAGTCGCCGAACACCAGAGTCGCGGGCGGCGCGATCGCGACGGCATCGCGCGGCAAGTGCGCGCGCACGTACGGCACCGAACCGCTGGACTTCGAAAGCTGTCGCAGGCATTCGGGGAGCGCGGAGAGCGCCCAGGGCGCATCGCCGCTCAACGGAACGTTCCGGTGCGCCGGGGAGCCGGAGAAGGCGCCGCCCTTCGAATGCGCGCGCGCATACACGCCCGCGATCTTCACGCGAATCAGATCTCGATTGAACCATCCGGCCGCAATCACTGCGACGCCGAAGACGATTGCCGTGGACAGTATCAGGTACTTAGCCATTCTCGATGGTTAGCCGCGCGGCGCCGATCGAGCAGTCGCCCATCCCATAGTACACGTCGTAGGTTCGTTCGCCGAGATCGGCGCGAGAGTCGATCCCCGTGGGAAACACGACGTTATCGACGACGCCGCGCCGCTCCCGCCGCGTCTCCGGCACCATGACCGGTTCCGGCGAACGGTAGAGCACGCGGTCGGGCCGCTCCAGCTCCGCAATGACGATGCCCGCGCTGTAGCGCAGGAACGGCTTATGTCCATCCTCGATGATGTCGACGCCGTGGAATAGCGCCATCCACGCCTCGCTTCCGTTAAAGCGCATGCGCAGCGGCGGCGTCCCCGCACCAACCTTGATCGAGCCCCAGCGAGCATCCGGTGAGAGCACCTGAACGCTCTCGCACACGTCGAGAAGCTTCGCGGAATCTTTGCGGGCCGGCTCGAGCGGCACGTACGCGATGCGAATCGATTCTCGATCTTCAAACGGCATGCGCTCGATCATCGGCACCGCGGCCCGTCCGTCCACGCTGGAAAGATGCAGCATCGGGCGATGGTAAAACGCAAGGCAGCGCGTTCCGCTCGGAGAGAGTACCGGTTCGGGAAAGAAGGCCGCGTCCTTGTCGTCGCCGGCGGGATTTCCGGTTCCGGTGAAATCGGCCAGGCCGATGCGCCGCCAATGGTACCCATCTTTGGAGAGCGCGAATGCGATACGCGGACCGTTGGGGCCGACGGCCGTGTAGGCCATGACGTATGCCTCGAGCACCGCCACGTACGTGACGCGCGGATCTTCGCATCCGTATCCGGCTCGCTCGCGCAGCTCGTACCGCGCCTTCGGCTGTAGCGCATAGCCCAGCCGCTCGACGGCGAACGATTTACCGCTCTGTGCGACTCGCGCAATCCCGACGCGCGAGATGTTCCCTTCGGCTACGCAGCGCGGGTAGAGCAGCAGCTCGTCGTTACGCCCGCGCAATGCGGCGGGATTGAGAACGCCGCCGGCCTCTTTTGGATCGCCGTCGGGCTGCATCACCAGGCCGAGCCGCCGCACCGTAACGGCCGGCGCCTCTTGGGGCAGGCCTGTTTTACGGTAAGAAGGTTGAAGCAATTGATTCGTTACTCGGAGTGACGACTTCTACTCGAATGCCGCGCCGATAGACACTATTCGGAACGATCCATAGCGTATACGTACGATAGGGTGGCGAAGGTTCGCCCCCGTCGGCCGGAGCCTCTTCAAATGCAACGATCCGGACGCGCTGCAGGTTCGCGCGAATCGATTCGATGATTTGTTTGTAGCCCGTGCGCTGATGCGGGCCCATGATCAGTACGACGCCGAACTCGCCCTTGAAGTGAACGGGAGCGTGGATGCCCAACTTGCCGAGGCTGGGCGCATCGCGTACTATAAGGATTTGGTTCCCTCCAGGAACGGTGGTTGTGCCTACTGCGAGCGTTCGGACCCGGATTTCGCGACATCCGACCAACAGAATGATGAGCCCTACGGCTAGTCCTGCAAGGGCCGGCCAGCGCTTCACGGCCGACCGCTTCGCCTGGGCCGACCGGCGGCCTCCCCGGCGCAGTAAATTTCTTATCCCCATTTGTCATTGCCGGCGCGACCTCGACCTCGTTACGCTGAAGAACCGATGAAGTTGCTTCGCACAACGGCGCTGGCCGCCGACGTCGTCGCTCTGATGACGCTCGTGCTCGGAAGCTGGACGCGCATCAATGGTGCGGGCCTGACCTGTCCCGATTGGCCGCTCTGTCGCGGCCGTCTGATCCCCTCGCTGACGGATGGAACGCTCTGGGAATGGGCGCACCGCCTGCTTGCGTTCAGCGTTGCCCCGTTACTGGTCGCTTTGATCGTCGTCGGCTGGACGCAGCGGCACCGTTCCCCGCTGATCGGCCCACTGCTCGGCTTTATCGTGGCGCTCTTTTTCTTGCAGGTCTTTCTCGGCGCCGAAACGGTTCGTCTCGCGAACAGTCCCACGTCCGTCGTTGCGCACTGGGCGACGGCGATGGCGCTCATTGCCGCGCTGTCCGCGACGGTGGCCGTCGCCGGCGCCGGCGACGCGGGCGATGCGCTGCGGCGCCGGCCGACGGAAGGCTTCAACGTTCCGACCGTCGTCCTCGGCGCGACCGCAGCGTTGGCCTTCGTAACGATGTGCATCGGCGCGTACGTCAGCTCGAGCGGCGCCGGCTTGGCCTGCCTTTCGATTCCGGGATGCGCCGGAAACGTCGTCGTGTACACGTCGGGTCAACTGGTTCAAATGGTACATCGCGCCGCCGCAGCCGTTACGTTGGTTGCCGCGGCGACGGCGCTCGCCGTCTCGTGGACCTATCCGTGCGCGCGTCGCGTTCGGCTCGCCGCCGGACTCGGCGTCGCGCTCGTGAGCGTGCAGATCGTGTTGGGATTGCTCAATGTGACGCTCCATCTTCCCACGCAGCTGCGTGAGGCGCACGCGTTCAACGCCGCGTTGGTATTCCTGGTATTTTTTCTGGCGGCGCTCTTTGCAGCGCTCGATGCTTTCGTACCGGCCGGGAAGCAGCCTGCCGCGGAAAGCGGCCTCGGGTTATGACGGCAGTTCGGCGATTGCGCGACTACTACGAGCTTTCCAAGCCGCGCATCATCGTTCTTCTGCTGATTACGACTGTCGCCGCGATGATCATGGCGGCCCGCGGGATGCCGAATCTTGCGCTGCTGGCGTGGACGGTGCTCGGCGGAACGCTCGCCGCAGCGTCGGCCGGCGCGCTCAACTGCGTATGGGACGCCGACGTCGACGCGATGATGCGGCGCACGCGGTCGCGGCCCATTCCAGCAGGCAGAGTTTCGCGCCGGCACGCGACCATCTACGCGCTCGTTGCGGGTGTGCTCTCGTTTGCGATCTTCTATCTCTTCGTCAATCCGCTCGCGGCGTGGCTGTCGCTCGCAGGCAACGCGTACTACGTGCTTGTGTATACGATGTGGCTCAAGCGAGTCACGCCGCTCAACATCGTCGTCGGCGGAGCCGCCGGTTCCGTACCGCCGCTCGTGGGATGGGCGGCCGTTACGCACGCAGTCGGCGCGCCGGCGCTCGGACTGTTTGCGCTGATCTTTCTTTGGACGCCGCCGCACTTCTGGTCGCTGGCACTGATGACCGAGACGGACTACGGCGCCGCGAGGATCCCGATGCTTCCGAACGTCTGCGGTAAGGAGCGCACGCGGCGCGAGATCCTCTATTACAGCCTCTTGCTCGTGCTGGCGTCGCTCGCGCTCTACCCCTTGCACGTAATGGGCGCGCTTTACTTTGGCGCGGCCGCGGTGCTCGGCGGAATCTTCCTGCTCGATGCGACCCGCACGTTGCTCGATCGCAGCAGCACGCTGCAAGCCCGCCGGCTCTTTCGATTCTCGCTGCTCTATCTCGCGCTGATATGCGCGGCAATGGTGGTCGACCGCATCGTCTCATGAGCCGGCTGCTGTGGACGCTGGCCTTGGGCGTGTTCGCCGGCGCACTCGATTTGAGCGTGCTGGCGCCGGCGCTTCCCGCACTCGGGCGCGAGTTTGGCGTGCAGGCCGGCGATCTCGCGTGGGTCTTCACGCTCTATCTGTTGGTGACCGTCGTCTCGATCGCGCTGGCCGGAACGTTCGCCGACCGTTATGGACGGCGCCCCGTCTATCTCGCGTGCATCGCGTTGTTCGCCCTCGGGAGCATGGTCGCCATAACGGCGCAGGCGTACTGGATGTTTCTGCTTGCGCGCGCGATTCAGGCGCTGGGCGCCGGCGGCATCTTTCCCGTGGCCACGGCAACGATCGGCGACGTAGTGCCGGCCGGCAGGCGCGGCGCGGCGCTCGGCATCGTGGCGGCGACCTGGGGACTCGCCGCGGTTATCGGACCGAGCTTCGGCGGGCTGGTTACGCACTTTATCGACTGGCGCTGGATCTTCATCGCGAATCTCCCGCTCGCGGGCGTCGTGATCGTCTTAGCGCTTGGCACGGTACCGGCGTATGCGCCACGACGGCGCGAGCCGTTCGACGCCGTCGGCCTGCTGTTGCTCTGCATCGGCCTCCTCGCGCTGATGGACGGCTTGATCTCGACACGCTTCCTGATAGGCGCGCTCGGCCTCGCAATGCTGGCCTTGTTTGCGTTCTGGGAGCGGACCGTCAGCGCGCCGATCCTTCCATTCGAGCTCGTGCGCACGCGTCAACTGACGGTAACCTATGCGCTCGAAATTCTCATCGGGGCGCTCGAAGGCTCCTTGTTCTTCGTTCCCATGGTGTTGATCGGCGCGCTGGGATTGTCGTACGCCGCGGCCGGCTTCATCGCGGCGCTCGGTGCGCTGACGTTCGTACTTGTGATTCCGGTATCCGGACGGGCGCTGGACCGAATCGGCAGCCGCGACGTGTTGCTGGTTGGAACGGCCTTGGCCGAACTCGGCTTGGCAATATTTGCGCTGGGCTTCGGGTGGCTATGGCTGGTCGTAATCGCGATGATCGTCGCGGGCGCGGGCTTCGGCGCACTGCTCGGCGCGCCGACGCGCTATATCGTCACGCGCGAAGCCCCCGAGAGCGCGCGTGCCACCGCGGTCGGCCTGTTGAGTCAAGCGTTGATCGTAGGACAGATCGTGGGCAGCTCGCTCGCCGGAGCACTCTTCGCGTCGGCGCACAGCGAGATCGCGGGATACCGCCACGCGTACTTGGCGTTCGCCGCAGTCGCATTCGTTGCGCTCCTGTTGGCCGCCGCGCTCAAGCCCTCGGGCCTCGAGCGCCACAGCGCGAAGGAAGGAGCAGCGCCCGCGCTCTGAGTCGAAAGAGTTTGTGAGTGCGCAGACCCTTCAATCGGCTCGATCCGCAGACACGCTTGCTGGCGCGGCGCCGGTGGACGCCGCAGGAACGCAAGGTCGTTTGGCGTGGACTTACCGGAAGATTCGCACTGGCGATCGAGCCGCTGCTCGGCATGGTCTTCATGGCGTTGCTCGCATGGGGCATCGTCTACCGCGCTGGTCACGTTGCATCCGACGCGACGCTCGGCAAGATCGCGTGGATCTTCGCGTTGGGCGCTCTCGCGTTTGGAGGCTACTTCATTGCGGTGCTCGTCGCGCCGTTCATCGCGTATCTGCACACGTTTCGTCCGATCTACATTCTGGACGGCTACGTGCGGTATCGGGCGCCGGACGAAAGATCGCAGCCCAACGCGTGCGGATATGCGGCCGCCCTGTTCCCCGATCGCACGATCGCGGGCGAGTGGGAGTGGCTCGGCAAGAAGCCGCTGCCCAACCTGACGCTGCCCGCGCTGGTCGAGTTTTCATCCTACGGGAGCATTCACCGCATCGACGGCAAACCGACGGGCGTCTTGCCCGATGAAGAGCTGCCGCTGCTCGCCATCGGCATCGCGACGCGCCACGGTCGCAGCGCGGATCTCTAGGGAACCCTACGCCCGCGGTTACGCGCTAGGCCTGGCAGCCGTTTTCCATCCAACGATTGAACAGGTCGAGCTGCTCGGACGACCACGGCTCATCCGGCGGCATTTGCGGCTCTTTCTTGCCGGTGAGAAAATCGTACACCGTCGTCGCATTTTCGCGTTTTGACATGAACGCGAAATCGTCGAGATGAACGTTGCGGGGCCGCATGTGGTCGATGTCGATCTGCCGGAACAACGGCCGGATATCGGCGGCGAAGGAGACCCGTTCTTGGTTTGCCATTAGTTCGTACTCCGTGAGGATGACACGGTTAGGGCGCGGGGTTGTTGAGCGGAACGCGCAGCGAGGTGGCGGACGGCCAATGGTGGCCGTAACCGGACATCAGGCAGACGGCGGCGCCGATCGCAAAGATGATCACGAGACCGACGATGCCGATGCGATAGAGTCCGCCGGGAATGCCGCGGCTTTCGGGGACCTTGCTAAAGTCGAGATATTCGTCGTCGCGAACGATCATGGATCATGCGCCTTTCGGCGGCGCGAAGCCGACGACGTTGAGGCCGGCCAGCAACGCGAGCACGGCGCCAAGGCCGAGCAGCAGCAGCATCAGCTTGAAGACTTGATTCTCGGTGCCTTCGGCCCGCCAGTCTTTGTAGAGGGCATAGAAGGCGACGACCGCGACGACGATTCCCGCAATCACCGCTCCTAACCGCTCGATCGTTGCCGCGTTCATGTTCGCTCCTTACAACAGATAGAAGATCGAGAACAGCACGACCCAGATCACGTCGACGAAGTGCCAGTACAGCGTACCGGCCGTGATCCCAAAGTACTTGCCGCGCGTGTAGACGCCGGCCGAAGACTGCAACACCAGCACGGTCAGGTAGCAGACTCCGAAGAACACGTGCATGCCGTGCATGCCGGTGAGCGTGAAGAACGACGCGCCGAAGATGCCGCTGCCCCACCAGGTGACGTGCTCGGCGTAAATGAGGTGGTTGTACTCGTAGGCTTGCCCTCCGAGAAATCCCGCGCCGAGGACGATCGTGGCGAGCAGAAACCACATGTACGCCATCCACTTGCCGTGCTTGAAGTTCTCGAGCGCATAATGCATCGTCGCGCCCGAGCCGAACAGCACGACGGAGTTCCACGCGGCGAAGGCCACGTCGAGCCGCTGGATGCCCGGCGGAGGCCATCCCTGTCCCGAGTTGCGCAGGTAGAGATAGGCGAAGATAAACGACGAGAACAGCACGCAGTCGCTGACGAGGAAGAGCAAGAAGCCCTGTAGGCGCAGCTCGCGCGTCTCAATGTAGAGCTGATCGAGCTCTCCGTGTGCGCCGCGGGCGAGCGAGGCCACCGACATCAGTGCGCTCCCGCCGGCACCGGCGGCGAGTCGGTCAGCTCTTCGTCGAGCCCCTTGTACGGCAGCGGCGTGCTGAAGTCGTACGGGAGCCCATAGACCGTCGGAACGTGCTTAAAGTTGTAGTAGTTCGGAGGCGAGGGAATCTGCCACTCGAGCGTGCGCGCTCCCCACGGATTGGCACCGGCGCGTTTGCCGTTGCGGATGCTCCAGATCGCGTTGAAGAAGAATATCAGGATCGCGAACGTCATGAGGTACGACGCGAAGGACTCGAAGCGATTCCAAAACGTGAACTGCGGATCGTAGGTGGCAACCTCGCGCGGCATCCCTTCCATGCCGAGCCAGTGCATCGGCAGAAACGTCAAATTGAAGCCGATAAAGAAGAGCCAAAAGTGAAGCTTCCCGAGCGTCTCGTTGAGCAGGCGCCCCGACATCTTGGGGAACCAGTAGTACATGCCCGCGAAGATTCCCATCAGGCTTCCCCCGACGAGGACGTAGTGGAGGTGCGCGACGATGAAGTACGTTCCGTGCACGTGCAGATCGAACGGGATGGCGGCGAGGAAGATTCCCGTGATGCCGCCGATGGTAAAGAGGGCGATGAACCCGATGGCAAAGAGCATCGCGGTCGTGTAGTGAATTTTGCCGCGGAACAACGTCGCAGTCCATGAAAAGATCTTTATGCCGGTCGGAACGCCGATCACGTACGTTAGGATCATGAACGGCAACTGCAAGAAGGGCGCGAGCCCCGAGGTGAACATGTGATGCGCCCAAACCATGAAGCCGAGTAGCGCAATCGACATCGACGAGAACGCAATCAGCTTATAGCCGAAGATCGGCTTGCGCGCGAACGTCGGCAGCACCTCCGAGATGATGCCGAACGCCGGCAGGATCATGATGTAGACGGCCGGATGCGAGTAAAACCAGAACATGTGCTGCCACATCACCGGGCTGCCGCCCTTGGCCGGGTCGAAGAACGGCACGCCGAACTGCCGCTCGATGAAGAGTGCGGCGAGCGCCGCCGCTAGCGCGGTCGTCGCGATCATGAGCAGGGGCGCCGTCGCGAACTGTCCCCACACGAAGAGCGGCATCCGGGTGAAGGTCATGCCGGGCGCGCGCATCTTTAGAATGGTCACGACGAAGTTGATGCCGGTCATCGTCGAGCTTACGCCGACGAGGAAGATCGCGGCGCACCACATTGAGGTGCCGGCCGCGCCTTGCAGCGACACCGGCGGATACTCCATCCAGCCCGCCGTCGGCGCGCCCAGCAAGAACGATGAGAACAGCATCAAACCGGAGACGGGGAATATCCAGAAGCTCAGCATGTTGAGCCAGGGAAACGCGACGTCGCGCGCGCCGATCATGATCGGAAAGACGAGGTTGCCGAACCCGCCGGTCAGCAACGGGATCGTGACGAGCCAGACCATCGTGCTGCCGTGAATGCTGTAAATCTCGTTGTAGGTGCCGTTGGCGACGAAGCCGCCGCCGGGGTTGAGCAGTTGCGTGCGGATCGCCTCGGCCAGCAGACCGGCCAGCATGAAGAAAACGAACGCGGTAATGATGTACTGAATACCGATGATCTTGTGGTCCAGCGAGAAGACGTATCGCCGGACGAATCCTTGCGGTTCGGGATGAATGTGGTCGGCGATTCCGCCGGCGTGAACTGCTGCTACTGCCATTTAAGTTGTCTTAGTCTCTCACTTCAATGAATTCAGGTAGGTTACGAGGTTCGCGATGTCTTGCGCCGATAATGCGTTGGCGCTCGCATTGGGCATCGTACCCATGCTGCCGGTGTATCCATTCTGCAAGATGGCCGCCACGTTCTGCTCGGTCGCAGGCTTGCCGTCCACGAGGTTGGGATGCGCGGGGTCGTGCAGAACGGCCTTGAGTCCCGGCCCGACCAGCTTCTGGTCGAACGGCGCGACCTTGTGACAGGCCGAGCACTTTTGCGCGAAGAGCGTCTGGCCGGCCGATGCGTTTCCGCCCTGTAGCGAGACGGCTTGGCCACCCGCCGCCGGCAATGCGTTGCTTGCGTGCGCGTTCTTCTGCTGCCAGCCGCGATACCAACGCTCGAACGACGCCTTATCCTCGATCACCAGCACCTGCTTGTTCATCGTGCTATGCAGCACGCCGCAGAACTGCGTGCAGATGATCGGATAACGGCCCGCGAGACGCGGCGTGAAACGAATCGTCGTGACCAATCCCGGAACGGTGTCGTTCTTCAATCGCATCGCTGGAACCCAGAACCCATGGATCACATCGGCGGCGGTGAGGTTCAGCGTCACCGGCTCGTTGAGCGGCAGATGCATCTCGTCGGTTACTTCGCCGTTGATTTGAGGGTAGCGGAACGAGAAGTAAAACTGATGTCCGATCGCCTCGACCACAAGGCCGTTCTCGGGCTCGAGCATGATCTCGTACCAGATGCGAACGCTGACGATCGAGAGCAGAATGACGAAGAGCGTCGGGATCAGAGTCCACCAGAATTCCAGCTTGTGATTGTCGTGGATTTGCACGCCGATCGCGTCGGGTGGATCGCTCCGGCGCGCTCGGAACGCGATCGCGAAATAGACCAAGTAGCCGGCCACGAAGATGTAGAGCGCGCTGCCGGCCGCCGCCATGAAGCGGAAGAGCGTATCTACCTGACGGGCCGTAACGATCGCAGCCGGCAGATACCGTTCGAGTGGAAACGCGTACCAGAAAACGATCGCGAGGATGGCCAATACCGTCAGAACGGCGGTGGCCGCCCAAAATCCACGCCCGAGCCGAACGGGCGGAACCTGATGCTCGATCGACGACACGCTCTCTCCTTAAGTAGTATAGGTAGTGCGGCGCCCGCGCGCACCGACTAAACGGGCTGTTAAAACCCCCTTCGCGCCGCCCCTGCAAATTCGCGAACGAGCCAATCCACGTTCGTAATCGCCGTTCCTACGACGACGGCGTCGGCTCCGGCCTCGAACGCCGAGCGCACGTGCGCCGGCGTGCGAATCCCGCCTTCACACACCGTAAACGCGCCGGAATCGTGCAGCGCGGCCACCACGTCAAAGGCGGGCAAAGGGTGATCCTGGGTTGCAGGCGTGTAGCCGCAGAGCGTCGTTGCAACGACGTCGGCGGATGCCGCGACGGCGCCGGCCGCATCGCCGAGGGTGGCGCAATCCGCCATCGCCAAACAGCCTGCCCGATGAATCGCATCGATCAACGCTTCGACCGTCGCTCCGTCGGGCCGAGCTCGCTCCGTCGCGTCGAAGGCGACGATCTCCGCTCCGCTCGCCGCGCATTCTGTCACCTCGCGGAACGTTGGCGTGATATACGGCTCGAAGCCGGGATACTCGCGCTTGATCAGGGCCACGATCGGAACCTCGACTCTCCGGCGCACGGCGGCGAGGTGCTCGCTGCCGGCAACGCGCACCGCGACTGCGCCGCCGTCTTGCGCGGCACGAGCCATTGCGGCAATCACGCGCGGGTCGTCGAGCGCCGATCCGGCCCACGCCTGGGCGGACACGATCAATCCGCCGCGCAGCTCGTCGAGAACGCTCACGTCTGCAGGCCGGGAACGTCCGTGCCGGTCGCTCGATACGCCAACAGCAAGCCGCCGAGCGCAGGCTCATATTTCGCGAGCGCGACGTCGGCGTCCGGTATCGCCGCCCGAATGCCGCCGGTGACGCGTTGCCGGAAGCGCTCGTCGCCGAAGACACCGCCGCAGAGTCCGACGCGCGCGGGCACGCCGCAATGAATTGCTCCAACCGCAAGTTCGGCTAACCGATCGGCGCCGCGGTCGGCGACGTCTCGAAACTGCGCCGTTGCGAGCACGACGGGCGCGAAGGCGGCGACCCGGTCGCGCGTTATCTCGCCGGCCGCAACGGCGTGCACGACGTCGCGCAACGATCGTTGCGAAAAGAAATCGCATGCCTGGCGGCGCACCGGCGTCAGCGCTTCGTCGCGGTCGTCTTGCGCTCGCATCAGCGAGGCCAGCGCATCGCGAGCGAGCCCGAACGCGCTGCCTTCGTCTCCGAAGAGAAATCCCCACCCGCCGAGCGTGCGGCTCGAGCCGTCGTCGTTTTGGCCGTACACCACCGAGCCCGTTCCTGCGATCACGATCACGCCGGACCGCCCTTCCAGCGCGCCCGCGTGCGCAATCGGCGCGTCGTGCATCAAATGCACGCGCGCCGACGGAAGCGCGGGCGCTTTACCATAAACGCGGCCTTGGTAGCCGCTGATTCCGGCGACGATTGCCTCGAACTCCGTCCGCTCCGGAAGACCCGCGTCGCGCAGCGCCGCATCCAGCGCGCCGCGCAGGGCATCGTGCATTCGAGTGGAGTCGCTGCCTTGGCCGACTTCGTCCGCGGCCCCGGCGCGACCGCGGCCGAGGACGCGCCCCAGCTCGTCGCCGACCGCGGCGACCGTCGAGCTTTGGCCGCCGTCGATTCCGGCAAAGAGCTTCGTCATTGCAACGCCACGACGGTCAGGGCAAAAGCGTCGGCCGCCGCCTCGCGCTCCGAACGCTTCTCCAGTCGCCGGACCTCGCCGATCGCTTCGCGATGATGGTAGAGCTCGTGCGCGACGGCCGAATCGACGAAACGGCGCAGCTCCGGACCGCGCAAGCTTCCCGCAACGCGGCGGTTCAGCCGAATCTCGCGGTTGCGCGCATCGTATTCCGCCAACAGCTCGCACGCCGCCCAATCGCCGAGATCGGCAAACACGACTCGCAGGCCGTAGCGCCGCGCGCGCGCGCGCGCCGCGCTCAAAGAATTACTCCGTCCGCAATCAACGTCGCGCGCAGACGTTCGCCGTCCACGTCGC
>JAFAXS010000019.1 GCA_019240755.1 Vulcanimicrobiota bacterium | reverse complement strand
GTCGCAGTTCGTCGCGGTCCACTTCACCTCGCCGGTGCGCCGGTCGCGGCCTTCGTACGTGTAGTCGCCGGCGGCGCGTTGCCACGTCGTCGACATGTCGAGGAGGTTGACGAAGAAGTCGTTGCTCAGCGTGCCGGGCCGCTGCGTGAACACGCCCGCTTGCGAGCCGCCGGCGTTCGCACCCAGCGCGCGCAGGCCGCCGATCAGCGCCGTCATCTCGGGTGCGGTCAGCGTGAGCAGGTCCGCCCGCTCCACCATCCGCTGCTCGGGAGAACGCGCGTGCCGGTCGCCCAGGTAGTTGCGGAATGCGTCCGCCTGCGGCTCCAGCACGGAGAACGACTCGATGTCGGTGTTCTCTTGGGTCGCGTCGGTGCGACCCGCCGCAAAGCCGACCGTTACGTCGTGTCCGCCGCTTTTCGCCGCCTGTTCGATTGCCGCGCAGCCGCCTACAACGATGAGGTCGGCCAGCGAAATTTTCTTACCGCCCGCCGCCGAGGCGTTGAAGTCGGCTCGTACCTTTTCGAGCACTTGCAGCGCCTTCGCCAAATCCGCGGACTGATTGATCGCCCAATCCTTCTGCGGGGAAAGTCGAATGCGCGCGCCATTTGCGCCGCCGCGCTTATCGGTGCCGCGGAACGTGGACGCCGACGCCCACGCGGTCGTCACGAGTTGCGACACGGTGAGTCCCGAATCGAGGATGCGGCGCTTGAGCTCGGCGACATCCTGATGGCCGACGAGCGCGTGATCGACCGCCGGCAGGGGATCTTGCCAAATCTGCGGCTCCGCCGGCACTTCCGGCCCGAGATAGCGCGCGATCGGGCCCATGTCGCGATGCGTGAGCTTGTACCATGCCTTGGCAAAGGCGTCCGCAAACTCTTGTGGATTCTCGTGAAAGCGCTTCGAAATCGGCCCGTAGATCGGGTCCACCTTCAACGAGAGATCCGTCGTCAGCATCGTCGGCGCGTGGCGCTTCGCGGGATCGTGCGCGTCGGGAACGGAGTCGGCGGCCGCGCCATTTTTGGGCTTCCATTGATAGGCGCCCGCCGGACTCTTCGTCAGGTCCCATTCGTAGTTAAAGAGATTGTCGAAATACAGATTGCTCCACCGCGTCGGCGCCTGCGTCCAGGCGCCCTCGAGTCCGCTCGTGATCGTGGCGTCGCCGTGGCCGTTGCCGAAGGTGTTGCGCCAGCCGAGGTTCTGCTCTTCGATGCCGGCGCCCGCCGGTGCGAAGCCGACGTACTGTTTGGGATCCGCAGCGCCGTGCGTCTTGCCGAAGGTATGTCCGCCCGCGATGAGCGCGACGGTCTCTTCGTCGTTCATCGCCATGCGCGCGAACGTCTCGCGAATGTCATGCGCCGCAGCAATCGGATCGGGATTCCCATTCGGCCCTTCCGGGTTCACGTAAATCAGGCCCATCTGCACGGCCGCGAGCGGCCGCTCCAGATCGCGTTCGCCGCTGTAGCGCTTGTCGGCGAGCCACTCGTCTTCGGGCCCCCAGTACGTAAAGTCGTCGGGCTCCCACGCATCCGCGCGACCGCCGCCGAATCCAAAGGTTTTGAAGCCCATCGATTCGAGCGCGCAGTTTCCCGCCAATACCAAAAGGTCGGCCCACGAGATCTTTCGGCCGTACTTCGCTTTGATCGGCCAGAGCAGGCGCCGCGCCTTATCGAGGTTCGCGTTATCGGGCCAGCTGTTCACCGGCTCGAAACGCTGCATGCCCGAACCTGCGCCGCCGCGGCCGTCGCCGATCCGATACGTGCCGGCGGCGTGCCAGGCCATGCGAACGAGCAGCGGGCCGTAGTGTCCGTAATCTGCCGGCCACCAATCTTGTGAGGCCGTCATCAAGGCGTATAGGTCGGCCTTGACCGCTTTGAGGTCGAGGCTCTGGAACTCGCGGGCGTAGTCGAAATCGGGGCCCATCGGATTGGCGAGGGCCGACGGGCGGTGCAGCACCGACAAGTCCAGCAACTCCGGGAACCAATCTACGTTGACTCGCGGCCGGAGCGGTACGTGCTTGACGGGACAGCCTCGATCGGCTTGCGACAACTCAGCTAGGGTGTTTTCCATTGCTCTTCCTCGATGTGGGGGAATGGTGATTTTCTCCAACGAAATGGCTGAGAGTGATTTTCACTCTCACTGGAGCGCATCCTTCCCGGCGGCTGCCCAAGAACTACACGCTCATCTACGAAATTGTCCAAGCAAGCGGTATCGGGCGCCACCTCACGCCCGCGGAAATCTATGCGAAGGCGCTCAAGCGACGGCCGGGGATCGGCTTGGCCACCGTCTACCGCGGCCTCGAACGGTTGCGCGCGCTCGGTCTCGTCTCGGAGGTCTACGCGCAGGGCTCCGGCGCCGCGACCTACGAGCCGTCGGGACCGCGCCACGCACACTTTCGCTGCAGCCGCTGCGGCGCGATCGAAGACGTCGACTACGCAATTCCGGCACGCACGATCAACGCGCTCGCAGCGCGGCACCGCTTCGCGATCGAGTCCGAACGCGTGACGTTCGAGGGCCGCTGCGCCGCGTGCGGGTAAGTCGAAGCTTTAACGGTTAGATCGGCTTCTGCTTTGGCGCCGGGAAGCGCCAGGCCACGTAC
>JAFAXS010000156.1 GCA_019240755.1 Vulcanimicrobiota bacterium | reverse complement strand
TTTACGCAAGAGCGACGGCTATTCGTCCTCGGCGGCGGCGAGTTCGTCTACCAACGCGCGCAGTGCCTCTATTTTCTCGTGCAATTGCGTGTGATGGTGGCTGACCGAATTCCGAATCGAATAGGCGATGGACATTGTAGCGAGCAGTACCCAGACCTGAAAGAGATTCTGAAATGCGTTTCCGTACAATGCGCCGGGATCCCAAGCGCAACCCCAAAGCCGCCCCTTCCCATCGCAGAGCACGAGCGGTTGACCCGTCGACGACCAAACCGAGAGCAGGATCCACGTCGTTAGACCGACCACAAAGAGGCCGCCCACGAGCGGCAGCGAGAACGTGCGTTCGAACCAGGTGAATGCTGCCACGAAAGCCCGAGTTATCATCGATGGACTGCCCTTTTGACGGCGCCGTTGCCGTACCTGTGACGATGCTGAGAACCATTGCGTTTGTCGGTCCGCTCGGTTTCGATACCCTGGCGGTTGCAATCGCGCTCGGTTTGGGTGGAGTCAAGCCCTGGCTCCCGGCGGCAATCTTCACGGTATTTGAAACTATCATGCCGATCTTTGGAATTTTCGCAGGACGACTTATCGGCGAGCGCTTCTCTGAACCGGCTGAAATTCTCGGCGGTTTGGTTTTGATAGGAGTCGGCGTACACGCGTTTCGCGAGGCAATGGAAAACGAGCATGAGTCCAAGCGGTTCTCATTTGTATCGCTTCCCGCAGCTGCGGCTGCCGGCGTCGGCATCTCGATGGACGAACTTGCAGTCGGATTTCCACTGGGCGCCGCGCGCTTGCCGATTGTGACGGTCCTGCTGACGATTGCAGTCCAAACATTTCTCGTTACCGCCGGTGGAATTCTCGTAGGTTCAAGCATCGGCTCGGCGTTCGGGAAACTCGCCTCGCGATACGCTCACGCGATCGCAGGGAGCGCGTTTGCCGCGGTTGGCATTTGGCTGATCGTAGAGGCCGTCACGCATGGATAACGTGCGACGTCGCCTTTGGTCAACATTTCCGGGGAAGCGGAGTGTTAGCCGTTGCGCGATGCGCGCAACTCGGCCAGAATCGTGTCTTGCAGCGAAACGATCGCCTCGCGCAACGCGGCAAGCGAATCAACTGAGGGCGAGGTCATCGTGTCGAGCGCCGCTCCGACCCATTGCGCGACGACGTTCAACGCATCGGATTCGTCGGGCGCATAGCTCTCGCCGTCGCGCTTCGGGCCGCACACCAGCACTCCGACAAGCGCCCCGCGCGAAACCATCGGGAACGCGAACTCTCCGCGTAGCCGCGAATTTTCAAGCGAGTGGATGTCGATTGGTTTGTGCCAGGCGCGCATCGCGGTGATCCCCGGATCGTTCTGAGTTAAGGTGAGACGCTCGCCGTTTCGCCCCGGAGTGGTAACGTAGGACCCAGCGCCGTCCGGAAGCAGAATCGACACATCTTGCGCGCGCGTATGGTCGCGAACCTCGCGCGCCGTGCGCTCCAGCAGCGTCGCGCGGTCGGTGATATAGGCTGCCTCCTGCGCAAAACGGCGGAGCGCGGCTTCGTCCTCATGCCGCTTGCGAAATAATACGCGGTCGACGACGCTGTCCACGCCGGCGTGGATATAGCGCAACGACAAGCCGAGGACTAAGGCAACGCAAAGGCCGATGAGCGCGCTGCTCGTGCGAGTCAGGCCGTTTAACCAGGCCCCGGCCGCCCACTCCACACCGATGAAAGTGAGGATAACAATTGCTGAAACGACTGCGAAAACGACGGAGCGGTTCAAGACGAAGCCGATATCGATCAGTCGCCGGCTCAGCGCTGCGTACGTTAACGCAGCGGGCGCTAAGAAAAGAATGGCGGCTACGATCGTGCCCGAAACATTTATTAAGTAGTAGGAGAGGGGCACAAAGTTGACCCAGCTTTGGGCAGCCGCCGGCAAGAACAGCAGTACGCCGAGCGGCACGAGGACCCAGGCGCTGCGCCGGCGTTCGGCGCCATGCGAGGCCGCGATCGACAAAATGCCGTAAAGCAATGCCGCTGCATCCATCGCATAGTAAAGATGCGTCGACGTGAAGATCGGCAAATTCCAATCGTACCAAAGCGTTATGTCGCCAACGCTGCTTGCAACGTTCAAAACAGCCTGAGCTGCAATCAACGCAAGGCAAATCCACTTCAGGATTCGTCGCGTTGCGGAGCACGGGCGCGCAAACCCGCTCGCGAGCTCTATCCAGAGCACAAGCGTCAACAAGTAAATTACATCGCTGATGAAGTCCTGAGCGACGCTTGGCCAGAGCCACGGCGTCGTCCATTCGCTGCTGACAATTTGCCCGTTCTCGTGGACGCCAATCAGCGTGCCGGCGCTGTAAGTAATCAGCGCAAGTGCCAACACGCGCATTTCCGGAACGCCGGAACGGCGCCACGCGATGAGGCTCGCGAAAAATGCGAGCCAGATCGCCAACGCCGGGTCCGCAAGAAATGCGAAATTGTAAACGAAAAAACGCTGCCAGGTGCTTTCCCAAATTGGAGTCGGCACAACGACGATCTTCTTGTGCAATGGCCCGCGGCGAACCGAAAGCGGTACCGGCCTACCGTTGAACGCGCGGCCGGCGAACCAGTATCGTTCCTGCAGCGAACTTTGTCTAAGGTCGACGCGATCGCCCGCGTGCAGCCCGGCCCGATCCGCGGGGCCGGCCGGGCGAACGTCTGCAATCCGCTGTCCGAAGGGGATTTGATCGACCGCTACGCCCCAGTGACCGCTCCAGGGCGGCCGGCCCGCAAATCCGGTGACGCAAAATATCACCATCACGGCGCCGAGCGCCGTGATTCCGCACGTCGTCACGAGAACGGCGCGCCAAGCAGCCGGTTTCATGGTACGGATTTGGTCGCAGCCGCCCGAGACTCCCGCGGCGCGCTTAGCCGCCGATCATTGGATCGCGTTAAGCGCAAACGCCTCGCTGGGGCTCATTTCTGGTCGTTCGATCGCAATCGGGATTGCCTTTAGCACCGATTTAGTTCCGTAGCGTCGCAGCGATCGCCGCCTTCAGCCTTACCTCGGCGTTCGCGGCGTCGGCGCTCAGTTTGTCGAAGACGGCGTACTCGGCGGCGGTCGGACGGACGTAGCCCGTATCGACCTCGGCGTTCAGGTACGCGATGAAGTTGCGCAACCGTGACTCGTACAGCAAGGCGCCCTCATCGGCCTGTGGGTGCACGATGTCGACGACGGCGCCGATCGCCGCTTCGAGCTGCGCCGCAGCTGTGCTGCCCGCTGCAAGCTTTGCGCGCGCCGCGATTGCTGCGTTGACCGTGCGATCGAGCTCCTCTTGCAGCGCGTGGATCTTCAAACCGAGATCGCGCCTCGCGGCGAGATCTTGCGCCGTTGCGGAGCTGCGTGGATCGAGCGAAAGTTCGAGCTGCTGCGACGTCTGCGCGCCGCCGTACTCGAGCGTGACGGTGTAATTCCCGGGGACGATCTGCGGCCCGAGGAGCGAGTCCTCGAGCCCGCCGCCGGAGCCCGACGGTTCGAAGCCCGTGACCTCGGTTGCATCCGGGTAACGCAGATCCCACTGGAACACGTTCATTCCGGGCGCGATGCCGGTGAGTCGCGCGTACGCGCGTGCCCGGTCTTCCGTCGGGTGATAGCGTTCGCTGGGCTCTTCTGGCTTCGCGCGGCTCTTCGGATGCAGCGCGTACGACCGCACGACGTTGCCGGCGCCGTCCTTGAACGTCAGCGACACCGGCGTTTTCCCGTCGTAGGATCGCGGCACGTAGAAGATCACCGTGGCGCCGAAGGGTGGATTTTCACCATTACCCGACGCATTCGGCGCGCCACCGAACATCGGCACGCCGTAGGCGTGCGTGAGCCACGAGCGCTGGGGCGCATAGAGCACGGCGCCGTTCGCACCGGCCGGCACCGGCTTTGTGAGCTGCTCGAGCAGCGAGAGGTTGTCGAGCACCCACATCGAGCGACCGTGTGTCGCGATGACGACCTTGCCCTCGCGCGCGTCGATCGCGACGTCGCGTACCTGCACGTTGGGCAGGTTGAGCGTCAGCGGCCGCCAGTTCGCGGCGCCGTCGAAGCTCACGAAAACCGTGCTTCTCGTCGTTAGGAAGAATAAGTTGGGCGCATTGGGGTCCTGGCGGACGGTATAGAGGTATTGATCGGAAGGAAGGCTGTCGCCCAGCGACGTCCACGTTTTTCCGAAGTCCGTCGTCTTGTAGATGAACGGATGGAAGTCGTCATATTGATAGCGCGAGGCTGTTAAATATGCAGTGGCTTTGTCGGTGTGCGAGGGTTCGATCGAGGTGATCTCCGCCCATTGCGGCAGCGCCGGCGGCGTGATTTCACGCCACGTCGCTCCATGATCGGTCGTGAGATGCACGAGACCGTCGACCGACCCCGCCCACAGCTCGTCGCCGTCGAGCGGCGAGACCGCGAGCGCGGAAACGTAGGGATAGACCTCGGCGCTCGACGCATCGTTGTCGATCGGTCCGCCGCTCGCCGCTTCGCTCGTTGCATCGTTGCGCGTCAGATCGGGGCTGATCTTCTTCCACGTTTGGCCGTAATCGGTGCTGGTGAGCACGTACTGCGCGCCGACGAGCAGTTCTCTGCGATTGACCGGCGAGAAGAAGATCGGATGCGTCCACGCGAGGCGGTACTCCAACTCGCCGGAACTCGCACCCTCGCGGTACAGCGGATACGGACTCACGCTGTTGTACTCATCCGTGGCGGCGTCGTGCCGCATCATGATGCTGAAGTAGCCGCTGCCATAGTCGACGTTCGTGTTTCCCGGCTGCGGTGCGATGAACGTGCTCTCGCCCAGCGCGGTGCGTTTCCAATCGGTGGTGGGAATCGTGCCGCTCGCTGACGCGCTCGGACCTTCAAACGAGCCCTCGTCTTGCTGCGCGCCGTAGATGTTGAACGGAAAGGCTTGGTCGAGCGCGAGGTGATAGAACTGCGCGGTGAGCTGATTATGCTCGCTGCTCCACGTTTTGCCGCGATCGGTGGAGACGGTAGCCCCGCCGTCGTTGCCTTCGAGAATGATCCGCGGATTGTTGGGATCGATCCAGACGATGTGGTTATCGCCGTGCGGCGGGCGCAAGAGGCTGAAGTTCTTGCCGCCGTCGCGTGAAACGAAGAAGCGTGCATTGGGAACGTAGATCGTGTTCGGGTCGGTTGGGTCCGCGTAGACCGTCGTATAATAGAAGGCGCGCTGCCGCATCTCCATGCTGTCGTTGACGAGCCTCCAGTGAGCGCCCCCGTCCGCCGAACGGAAAATTCCACCGTTATGTGCCTGTACGATAGCGTAGACGATTTTCGGGTCGCTCGCCGCGATGCTCACGCCGATGCGGCCGAGCATGCCGGTAGCGAAACCGGGATTGGTCGAGATCTTCGTCCAGTGGCGTCCGCCGTCGGTCGTCTTATAGAGCGCGCTGCCGGGACCGCCGGAGTTGAGCGAATATGGTGTGCGGTAGGCCTGCCACATCGCAGCGTAGAGCGTCGCCGGGTGCGACGGATCCATTACGAGGTCCGCGGCGCCCGTCGCGTCATCAACGTAGAGCACCTTGCTCCAGTGCGCGCCGCCGTCGATCGATTTAAAAACGCCACGTTCGGCGTTCTTCGCGTAGACGTGGCCCATCGACGCCGCGTAGACGATCTTCGCGTCGCGCGGATCGACGACGATCTTGCCGATCGTATGCGTGTCCTTCAGTCCGGCGTAGCGCCAGGTCTTGCCCGCGTCGGTCGTCTTATAGACGCCGTCGCCGGTGATGAACGTGTTGCGGATGTCCGCCTCGCCGGTACCAACGTAGATGATTTTCGCATCGGAGGGCGAGACGGCCAGAGCGCCGATGCTATTGGAAGCCTTGAGTTCGCCGTCGGTGATGTTCGTCCAGGTGAGGCCGTAGTTCGTAGAACGCCACACCCCGCCGTCGACGCCGCCGAAATAGAAGGTGAACGGATTTCCAGGCACGGCGTCGACGGCCACGGAGCGCCCGCCAATTCCCGGACCGACGTTGCGCCAGTGCAGCGCCGACATGACCGTCTCCGCGCTTGGCACAGACATCTGTGCGCCGGCGGGGAGCGCAACGATCGCCAAGCACGCGGCGATCGAGACGAAAATTCTAGCAATCATTCAATTATGCGACGGCAGCAGCTCGTAATAGATGCCGCCGTCGCGCGAGACTTGCTTCAACGTGCGCCTCGCCGACGTGGGCGGGACGCCGGCGAACGCCGCGGCGGCATCTTCGAGCACGGGAGGATCGAGCAAGTAACCGTGGCCGCTATTGCCGCCGCCCTTGAGATAGCTTACGTCTACGCTGTCGACGCCGTTGCACAAGATGAGGTCCCCGCCGGCTTGGCCCGCGCGCTGATTTCTATGCACCTTTTGCGATTGCCGCAGCGCTCTATCGTTGTTTGAGACGTATAAAAGAACCGGCGCCGCAGCGATCGGCTTGGACTGAGGCTGTCCCGAGCAGAGACCGGACGATGTCAATGCATTCCGCAACTTCCCGCTGGAGACGTCCGGCGCGAACAGGACGGCGCGCCCGAAGCAGTTGTTGCAGCCGTCTCGCCGATAGAACGCGATTCCCTGCGTGACGAAGCGCGGTCCTAGGCTGTAGCCGGCAAACGAAACCGGCACGCCGGGGACCGCTTTGTTGATGTTGCCCAGAAGCGTCATGAAGTGCGGCATTGACCATCGTGCATTTGCCTCGTCGGTTTGGTAGGCTAGGACGCTGGTCTTTCTGGCCGGCCACGAATAGACGATCGTCGGCCCGGGGAACCGCAGGCCCTTTTGGAGGGCCATCGCCGTTTCTACCGCCGTGACGAACGACGTGTAGTACCCGTGAACGTAAATGAGAAGTTGGCGCGGACGCTTCGGGTCGAACTGCGATTTTACAGCGTTGATGAAGGCCTGTTGCGACGAGCAGCGGGATTCGTTTCGCTTGTTGATCGGCGCGGATAAGACCCCTGCGCTAATTATCGCGTTGTGCTTGGCATCGGTCCCCCACTCGCCGCTAAAGAGCTGATTGTCGTCCAACGGCTCGCGATCCGTAACGAAGAAGATCGCTCCGGTCCTTGCGACGCATTCCGCGCGGGCTGGAGCGCATAAGTAGAGCAAAAAGCCCAACGCACAAACGCCAAACAGCACGAGGCGATGAGATGCAGACGCCACGGGCGGTATGTTAGAGCCGCAAGAGCCGGGCACCCGCTTTTGCTGTAGCCGCGTTTGCCGGGAACGGCCCCTGAAGAAGGTGAAGTCTACACTAACTAAACGCCGTTCGGAGTCCCTAGCCCGGTCGGACCGTTCCAGCCGGGACCCGCAGTGCAGAGCGGTGCGCCGCATCCACCGTTGCTTCCGGACGTAATCTCGTTGAAGTCTGAACGTTGCGCGTAGAGATTTCCAGGAGAATCCACGCCGGTCGTGCTTTCAACGGCAAGTGCCGCAGCGACAACCGCGGCGGCAACCGAGGTTCCACCGAATACGAGCCATCCGCCGTGGTGGAACGTATCGTAAACCGCAACGCCGGTAGCAGGGTCTGCGTCGGCCGATACGTCGGCCTGCGCGCGCATCGAGCAGCCGGTGTTCACGCCGTTCTGAAAACCCGGCTTCGCGTAAATTTTGCTGCAACCGCTGCCCGCACCTGACCACGCGGTTTCCACGCGTGGGCTGATCGACGTCAAGCTCGTTCCACCCACGGCGATAACGCTCGGAAGGATGGCCGGCCATTGCGCCGTGGCGTTGTAACCATGGTCGCCCGTGGCCGCCACGATCGCTCCGCAGCTGATCCTATAGTCTCCGTCATAGGTTGTGGTCCCCTCGTTTCCACCCCAGCTGTTGCTGACGTAGCGGGCATGGGCCGTTGCGTATCGTTCGGCAGTGGTGAAGTCGGCGATGCTCGGAGATGCCGCTTCGACCAAAAGAATCTTGCAGTTCGGGCAGATGGCAGAAACCATATCGATGTCGACCGATTCTTCTGCGGCCCATCCGGTGTTCGTGTGCGACGTATACTGCCGTTTGGTAAAGCATCCATTGGAAACCGTACATGCCGGCAGTCCGTAACGCGATCGATACGCGTCGAGGTCCGCGGCCGCGTTCGGATCGTCGTATGCGTCGACGACTGCAACGGTCACCCCGCCGCCCCTAGTTCCGCTGTCGGACGTTAGCCCGTAGGCCGTCTGTAGATCACTCGGCGCGTAGCCCCCGGGTGTGTCCGGCTGGATCTCTCCCTGAACGTCGGTGCGCAGCCACGCCTGGCAACGCGCAAACCCTTTCCCAACATCGCCGCAGACACGGGCGGAAGGACCGCGGCGCGGCCAGAGCCCTCGCCGCGCGGCCGTCGCTTGCTGCGGCGTGATCGTGGCAAACCGCAGCACGTCCGCTGAGCTCTGTGGTACAGCCGAGAGGGCTTGCTGGACTTTCGGCCCGCACGCCGCAATCGCGGTTTTTGGAAGCGAGCTCATCGCTCCGCTGCACGCAGTTAGCGCGGCAACCGAGGCTACTGCCCCAATCATCGAAAAGCGCAAGTGCTTCCGTCCCTTCGTCGGCGTAGTAAGGCAAATAGCATCGCATACGTTTCCGAATGGGGGCTGAGAATGCGCAGGTTACTTTGGTCAACATTTCCCCTGGTGCCTAGAACCCAAGGCGTTACGTAGTTTGCGCGGTTTCGTTTGTCAGAATTTGTGAGTACCGAAGTTGCGCGCGCCGGGCCTCGACATGATCGTACGCGCGGGCCGCTTCGCGGGCAAGCTCCTTGAGCAGCTCGACCTCGTCCGGATCGAGCTCGGCTCCGTTCGCGTGCGCGCCGTAAAGAGTAAAGCTCACGAGCTCGTGACGCACGGTGACCGGAATCGCAAGCGTGTAGATCGCTGCGTTCTCCGCATCGAGGTGCGAACGTATCTCGTCGAGCCAAACGACGCTTTCATCGGCGAGCAGCATGCGCACCAGCAGGTCGTTCCCGTCGAAGCCGGGTGGAGCGACTGGCGTTTGCCGTGCGGTCGCAACGCCTTCATAGCGACTGCCTCCGCCGGAGCGGCGATAGAGAGCCGATGCCGCCAATTCCAGCGCATCGACGGGAATCTGCACCAGTCCATCCACGATCGCCGTCTCGTCGGTCGCATAGGGAAGGGCGGAAGCCGCCCGCCGCAAGTGTTTTTCGGCGAGCCGGCGTCTACGGAAAAAGACGGATTCAACGATGCGTTCGACGACGCGATTGATGCGATCGAGTAGGAAGCCGATTCCGATCGTCACCAAGAGTTCCACTCCAAGTGCAAGCCGGCCAAGGGCGACGACGCGTGAAAAGAACCAGTCCAATACCGATACGAACGCAACCACGCCCAGCGACAGAATGCCGTATACCAATGCCCGGTTGAGCACGAAGTTAACGTCCAGAACGCGCAGCCGAAAGACGGCGTAGGCGATGCAGATCGGCATGAGCACGACGGCGAATCCGATCACTTGCCCGACGGCAAACGGAATGCCCGGAACGAAGTAGATCGCGTACGCGAGAAAAGATGCAAAGGTACCGATCGCCAAGAATCCCCAGCGCTGCCGGTCGCTCGGCGTCGCCAGCGAAACGTTCTTGGCGAGAATCAAGCCGGCGGCCACGAACGCCACCACCGGAATCACCGTGCTCGGAATCACGTCCCACGTGGGCAACGATTCGGAGGTGCGGTAGTAGAATTGCCATTCAACGACATAGAGTCCATATGAGAGCGCGAGAAACAACCAAATGAACGGATCGACTCGCCGTCGCCACCCGTTCACGTCTCCGTTTGGAAATCGTAGAATAAACGGCAGCAGCGGCAGAACGCTCCAGGGACCGAAGACGGTGCTCAACACGAACGTGAGCACGACGTACGCCGCGTGCGGGAGTACGTGCGACCAATACATGTAGACGGGGCTGGTGCCGAAATAACCGACGGCGAAAACATAGAACGCCCACGACATAATGGACGGCCGCAAGAAGACCAACAAGAAGGCGACGATCAAGAAGACGGTCGGCGGCACGTATGCAAGCACGCCGCCAATGCGCTGCCAAAATCCGAAGTTTGGATTCCTCACGGCCGTCACGGTCGCTACGTACGTAAGGTTGTTTCGCTTGAAAGCTACCGTTTCGCGTTCCCCGGGATACGCCGAACGTAGACGTGACGAGATTTCGTAGTTGCCGCGCTCCGCGAGCCGGTCGCCCGCGCGTATGCCGGCGCGATCGGCGGATGAACCCTTGTCGACACTGACAACCGTGACCGTGCGAGCGGGAATCGTAAGCCCAAATGTGCCCTCGCCCCAGTTCTCGGCGAAATCGACGCGTCCGATCGGCAAGTAGTACATCGCGACGACGAAAAGGGTGACGAGTATCAGAAACCCACGGGCGAGAGCCTGGCGCATCACCCCACCCTTGCTGCGCAACCGAGGTGCCTATCCTCCTATGGGGGCGCCTGCCGGACTACGAACTACGTTTTGGGCTGAACGATGCTAGTGACGCGTTTGTTCGCAGTGGTCGTATTTCGGCGACTTGACGTTGGATCGGCTTTTGTAAGTAGCGTTATGGCGTTAGCGCGAAGACTGTGCCCCAGCCGACGCTTCTACCACCGCTCGACGCCGTGCCGTAGAGCGTGCCGTCTACGTCGATCAACGGCGCCAACGGGTAAACGCCTTGCCCTCCTTGAGCCTTACCTTTCAAGCTGTGCACGACTCTCTCGGTGCCGGATGTCGTGATGCTGAAGATAGTGCCGTTATCGTGCGCACCGCCCATAGACGTCGTGCCGTAGAGCGTCCCCTTGACGTCGAGCAGGCCCGCGCGCGGTTCGGAGCCATCCTCGCTGGCTCCATGCGGCCGGTCGAATCCCTTAGCAAAGCTGTGCAACACCTTTTCGGCGCCGCCCCGCGTAATCCTGAAGACGGTGCCGGTGCCGTGTGCGCCACCATAGTACGTCGTACCATACAGCGTGTTGCTGACGTCGATCAACGCCGCCTGAGGATGCGCGCCGTCGCTTCCTTTGCCGAAGCTGTAAAGCACATGCTCTTTCCCGGTTCTCGCTATGCTGAAAACGGTGCCATTGCCGTGCTCGCCACCGGAGTACGTCGTACCGTACAGCGTGTTGCTAACGTCGGTCAACGCCGCCTGAGGATAAGCGCCATCGCCTCCGCCGAAGCTGTAAAGCACATGCTCTTTTCCCGTTGTCGTGATGCTGAAAACCGCGCCGTTGCCGTATGCCCCACCGTCGTACGTCGTACCGTACAGCCTCCCGCTGACCTCGATCAAGCCCGCCTCTGGATGAGCGCCGTCGCTTCCGCTGCCGAAGCTGTAAAGCACATGCTCTTTCCCCGTTGTCGTGATGCTAAAAACCGTGCCGCCACCGCCCTCGCTAGCATCGTACGCTCCGCCCCGCGGCGTCGTACCATACAGCGTCCCGTTCACGTTCAGCAAGGCTGCATGGGGCGCCGCTCCGTCCGAGCCTCCGGCGAAGCTGTGCAGCACCTTCTCCGTTCCGTTTGTCGTAATGCTGAAGACGGTGCCGCCGCAGTCATACGGAGCAACGCAAGACCGATACGCGCCGCCTTGAGACGTAGTACCGTACAATGTTTCCCGTACTTTAGTCAGGCCCGCAACAGGATACGCGCCGTCCGCGGAGTCTGCACCAAACTTATATAGCACGCTGAAGCTCGGCGGGCTCGCTCCATGCGGTTGGGAACCGAGGCTGATGTTTGGAGTGTACTGTGAGGGCGAGAGTTGCATCGCTTGCGAGCATGCCGCAATGGCGAGGCCGCAGATGAGGAGTCCTCCCGGGCGCAAATGGTGACCTTTCATAGTGCTTGCTCCTTTTTTGCTCGACATAAGCCGAAATATCGTAAAGCCACCGCCTTTGCAGGAGGCAATGGGTCGGTCATATTTACGTGGCTCGTCCAAGTTGAGCGTAGCAGGTTTATCGGTGCCAAACGAGGGGAGAAAGCCCCTCCGTGGTGGGCCTCCTATCGTAGGCAACAGTGGAGTAACAGAAGACCTGCTTCCACCGGCCAAACCCCTAGCGTAGGGTCGAGTCCAGGAAGTTCAACGTCGCGCGGTACGCGACCGATGCGTGCAATCCGAAAGGTACGGCTTCAAAGGCATGTTCGGCCCACGGGAGTTGCAAGAACGTGACGCGCGTCCCGGCAGCGCGGAGGGCATCGCGTAACTTCCACGCGTAGCGAATGTCGACGACGTGGTCGCGCGCGCCGTAAATCAAAAGAACCGCCGGCAATCCGCGACGAACGTGACCGAGCAGCGAAGCGGCGCGATACCGGTTGGGCGCGCGCGCCGGAGTGTTGCCGATATACTCTTCGATGACGGCGCGAACGCCGATGGGATCGGGAACGGGTGGATACTTCCAGCCCATCGGGAGATCGATCGCTCCGGAGTAGCTGATTAGCCCGCGTACCGGCGATCTCGAATCGAACGCGACCAGCGCGGCGAGTTCGCCGCCGGAGGAGTGTCCGAGCATCGCCGTACGGCCGGGATCAATGTTGTAGCGAGCCGCGTTTCTCCGGATGAACGTGACCTCGGACCGCACGTCGTCGAGGGCCGCAGGAAAGCGATATTTCGGCGCGTGCCGGTAATCCAACGCGAACACGGCATAGCCCTGATGCGCGAGCGCGCGGTTGAGTGCCGCGTCGTACTGCGGCGTCCCGTTCCGCCACGCGCCGCCGTAAACGGCGAAGATCGCCGGCGTACGGCGCGACCCCGCGGGAAGGTACGCCTGTATGTGCGAGTGCTCGCGCCCCAACGTCACGGGTATCGCGCGTTCGGTTATCGGGACGTTGACGCTGCGATACGCAGCCGAACGATCCAGCTTGGCGCCGGCAAGTGCGAGCCACGGTAACGAGCAGATGACGCAGTTGGTTGCGAGCACTCCCGCGTCGGCGATCCATTTGCGCCGCCGCCTCAAGAGAGTCAGCGCAAGAAACAGTACGTTGAGGGCCAGCAGATAGATGCTGAGCTCGATCGCTGCGACGGCCAGACCGAGCGTCAGGCCATTGAACGGCGGAATTAGGATCCAAACGCAAATCAACAGAAGAAAAATCGCGGCAACGAGCAGCACCGGCATAGGATTGCGTCGTTCGCCGTGCGCACCTTCCTAATATATGCCGTACCACATGCTGAGGGAATCATGCGTCGCTCGCGCCCCATCGACGTAGCGGCCGTTTTTGGAGACTGCGGAAAAAAGCGCTATCCGCACAAGAGCGCCGCAGATCAAGCCGCGCAGGGCCAAATGCAGTATGCGGCGGAACGATCGGAGATGCTCGAGTTACGGGTGTATGAGTGCAAAAATCCATTTTGCAAGGGCTGGCACCTTACCGAGCGGCGCAGGCTATAGCGGGATTAGGCAGCAAGCCTTTTCTGTGACGCGTTCGGCTACTCTTTGGCGGTGGCCCGATGTGGATGAGCAGTTCGCTCTGAGCGAAGCTTCGATTTTCGGGTACAGGCCGTGCATGAGTACAAAGACGCTACCCCCGCAAGAACAGAATCGCCAACCAGGCAGACAGTCGGAGCTGATGCCGCAACCGCAAACGGAGTCGGCGACGCCTGGATCGGGTCGCTTGAAAGACCGCGTCGTTTTGGTTACTGGCGGTGACAGCGGTATTGGTCGAGCGGTAGCCGTCTTGGCGGCGAAGGAAGGCGCCGACGTCGCGATTGCATACCTCGAAGAAGATGACGATGCCACTGAGACGCAACGCCTCGTCGAGGCGAAGGGCCGCCGGTGCGAATTGTTCGCCGGCGATCTTGGGGACGAGCGTTTCGCGCGACAGGTTGTCAGGCGGACGGTTGAGCGGTGTGGCCGGCTCAACGTTCTCGTCAACGGTGCCGCGGAGCAGCATCCCCAAGGGCGTCCCGAAAACATTTCAGCAGAGCAAATCGAGAAGACATTTCGAACAAACGTCTTCGCGCAGTTCTTCACGGTGCAAGAGGCATTGAAGCATTTGCAGCGAGGGTCGTCGATAATCACGATCGCCTCGATCACGGCTTATGAAGGCAGCCCGAAGCTCATCGACTACTCTGCAACCAAAGGCGCGCTGGTCTCATTCACGCGCGCTTTGTCGAATGCGGTCGTCGATCGCGGCATTCGCGTCAACGCTGTCGCACCCGGACCGATTTGGACGCCGCTCATCGCTGCCACGTTCAACGCGGAAGAGGTCTCGAAATTCGGCGCGGATACCCCTATGGGGCGCCCGGGACAGCCTTACGAGGTGGCGGCCGCCGTCGTTTTCCTGGCCTCCGATGATGCCTCGTATATTTCCGGCCAGACGATCCACGTCAATGGAGGCAGCGTTGTTAACGGCTAGCGCGCAGTGAGGCGTCGGCGACCGCGTCCAACCGGTCGCGACGAGCTCTGGCCTGACGGCGGCTCACTCCAAACCATAGCGCCAAACCATCGGGTGTGCGCTGTTCCGAATGCATGGCGGAGAGTTGGTGGCTGCACTTGCGGCCCGCGAGCGCGCAAGACACGAGGGGCGCCTGACTCAACGATCGCCCCTCGTTTGGAACCGTGACGCGTGTGCGGCGTAACTAGGGCTTAAAGCCCATCTCCGGGATGTAGGTTAAGCCCGTGCTGTCGCCCTGAATCGTGCGAATCGGCTTTACGTTTCCGTTTGCGCCTTTCGCAAAGACCAGAATAGCCGATACCTGCTGCGAGTTCTCGACCGCCACGAAGATTTCACCGGTGCTGTCAAGGGCAATGGCCGTCGCGCCGTAGCCGGTCGGAATTCCGGTTTTTTTGCCGGCAATGACGGCTACCGGAGCCACATTCCCTTGGGCGCCCGGACCGAAGACCAGCACGTTCGTACGATTGGCCACGTAGATCGCCCCCGATGCATCGACGGCCATTCCCATGCCCTGTTGCAGCCGCGTACGCGACCCGCGGATCACAAGTGACGGCGAAACATTCCCGTTGTCGGTCGTGTGATATCCGTCTATGGAATCATCGCTGGAGTTGTAAATCATCCCGTTTGCAACGGTCAATCCGCCGTAACCGTAGAGCCGGACGCGATTTCCGGTGATGATGTGCGTTCCGTGAATGCAGCCCGATTGCTGCCCCCGGTCGTATACCTGAATCGAAAAGACGCTAGCGTGGTAACCGCCGACGTATAGCGCGTAGAGCGCTCCGTTCTGATCATACGCCAGCTCATACGGCTCGTCACCGAAATCGGGACCGCCGCAAGTGATCGTGGCCATAGGCGCGACGTTGCCATTCGCGCCGGGACGGTAGAGCGTGATATCCTGCCCGGAATTCGCGACCGCTACCTTCCCGGCAGAATCGACCGCCATGCCCTGCGGTTCGTAGAGCTTGGTTTGGCTGCCGGCAATCTGTAGGGCCGGCGCTGCGTTGCCGTTCGCCGACGGTAAATAGGCATTCACCGAAAATCCGAACTCTTCCACGGAGTAGATCATCGGCGAGGTGTGGCGCCCGCCAAGCGCTTCACGAGTGGTACTCGGAGTCATGGGGCCGGCCGGACCGGTCGTTTGCGTGCAGGCGCTGAAGAAAAGAGCCGCTACGACCAGCGCACCCGTAAGGTGGACCTTATGCATTGGAACCCCTCCTAGGAGCATCGAGTTCGTAATAGATATCAGCGAAGTATGAAGAAAGTATGAACCCGCTTATGGGACGTGAACGGCCGCTTGTCATTCGGCTTACTGGCGAAGTCCGCCCGGCTTACCGCCTCGTGCGCTCAACGTCTCGCCGCTACGTCGCTCATCCCAAGTCGGCAAGTTCGCTCTGCGCCAAAGCGCCCTAAGTTGTTGAGCTAGCCGTTGATGCCGCGAAGTCCGGACAAATAGGTACGCGCTTACACGATCGCGATTTTGCTGCTTGCGAGTTGGTGGATGACCTGTTGGCAAAAACCCTTGGCTACTCGGGGCTTCTGCGAGTTTTCGTTGGTGGAGATGAGGGGACTCGAACCCGTGACCCCTTACATGCGATTAAAGGCCGCTCGAAGCCCTACTGTGCGTACGAAACGCAAGAAATAGGCCGACTTTTTGTCCGCTAGCGTTCGCGCCTTCCGCCAGTGTCCGCGCCAACTGTCGTAAATTTTGTCGTACGCCGCCAGCCGCTTGTTCGCTTGGCTGTGCGGCGCTGCGATGAGACTGCTAATGACCAAACGCAATGCGGAACTCGAAGGCGTGGGCGCCGGCGGAGATGATTAGACTTCGGCGGCCTCCATTTATGCCAAAATGTGTGTGTCCGACCCCGCAAAGGCCGCTTGGCTAAGCCTGCCGTCCGTTTTATGCACCAGGAAGCCTTGTTGACCGGCCTCACGGTTCGGCGGTAGGCCAAGATTAGCGAGCGTTTCTTCTGTGGAGTTGTACGTCACGCCGATCTTTAGCATCTTTCGGGCCTGTTCGGGTGTCGCGATGTCGCGGCCGATCTCGCGTGCCATTCTTACGTGCCGCTCAATCATCTGAACAGTCGTCATTCGCACGCCCTTCTTGGTGTCGTACAGGTTGTCTTCAATACCGGCGCGCGTATGCTGCCCCAAGGCAATCATCATCATAGAAATCGGGTGAGTCAAACGAAACGTGGTTTGGTACGTGAACACCGAACCGTGCGGCGTGCGACGCACAAGCTCCATCAGGTCGAACGGGTTCGCGCCCAGAATGCCGCCGCCACCCGTGCTGAAGAAGCCGTTCATCGGCCCCTTGTAATAGCCGCGGCGGATCATACGCTCGACGAGTTCGAGACCGTGGATGTGCGGCAGCGCGAAGTATGGCTGGATCCCATGCTCGACGCAGAGCTTGGTCTCTTCAATATAGAAGTCTGGCGTAGCGTCGGCCACCATGTTGGCAATCCCGTGCATGGCGTCCTCATTGCCAAGGTGCGTCCCGCCAAAAGAATCGTCCAACCGATGCAGGGCGGTTAAATCATACAGCGTGGTACCGCAAGAAACGGTGATCTGATCCGGCTTGGGGTCGATTGTGGTCAGTTTGTGCCGCTGTTCGTAGCTGCCGAACCTCCCGGTTTCACCCGGTTCCGGCGCAAACGAGATGGAGCCGCCGATCTGCAGAATCATCTTAGGTACCGCATCACGTAGACGCCCGATTTGCTCGCCATACTCGTTGAAGTTCTTTGAAATGTGACCGGTCTTTGGGTCGCGTACGTGAATGTGCAGCAGGGTCGCTCCAGCGTTGTAGCAATCGACTGCGGCCTGCACTTGCTCGTCCCAAGTCAGAGGGATATAGCCTGGAGGGCCGTCCGCAGGCATCCACATTGGCCCATAGGGTGCCGCGGTAATCATGAGCGGCGCCATGTTTTCAGGGAGTAAAGAGTCGTCGGTAAAATAAGCCATAAAGGGCCCTCCGCAAAGATCAATGCCGACAAGCTGTCGGTCGGAATCGAATACTAGCACTACGCGACACGCAAGAACAATCCCAAAATAGCAAGTCAGGGCCCTCACCCGTGATTCGCTCTTCCTTGGAAATGGTGCCTGCTCTATTACCTAGCCGACCAAACCGGCGTTTAGCAGTGCTCTAGGAGATCCTCCGTGCCCAGTTTTCTTACAACGACGGAATTTGCGGCGGCGATTTTTCGTCCGCTAGCGTTCGCGCTTTCCGCCAGCTTCCGCGCGAATTGTCGTAAGATTGTCGTAAACCTACTGTCGGCGACCGTTTGCAGGTTTCGATCACCGAGCATGTATGCCAGACGTCTAGCTGAGGGAGCTGTCCCGTCCCGATGCTTCAGCCCGCGAGCGGTTGCTGAACAGGTTCCTGTCGAGAAAATCGCCGATCAACTCGGCGATGTCGTCGCCGCACTCCTCGAGTGCGAAGTGTCCCGTATCGAGCAAATGTAACTCGGCGTTTGGAAGGTCTGTAAGATGTTCTTTCGCGCCGTCAGTCGTAAAGATGGGGTCGTTCTTGCCGTGCGTGATGAGTGTGGGCGGCTGCCGGTCCTTGAAGAACCGGCGGAGCTCCGGAAAGATTTCGTGATCCTTTCGGATTCCATAGAACATGTCGAGCATAATGTCTTTCACGCCCGGGCACTCCATGAGGGCGTAGTCGATGACCCAGTTATCGGGATCGATGACCGTCGGGTCGTGCGCGCCGGCGAGATACGTTTGCTTGACGGCTTCCAGTGTGAAGAGCGCCGCGCGCACCTGCTCACGATGTTCGGCCGATCCGTCCTTCCAGTACGGGATCACTGGGTTCCAGAACGGACCCGCTTCATTTGCGTAGGGAGCCGGTGCATTTTGCACGATCAGACCTGTGACACGATCGGGATGCTTCAGCGCGATTCGGTAGCCAACCGGGCCACCGAAATCATGGACGTACATCGCGTATTTGCTCAAGCTAACTCTTTCGATGAAGTGTTCGAAGATGTCGGCGAAGTTGTCAAACGTGTATGCGAAGGTTTTTCGATCCGGTGTGGCGCTGTGTCCGAACGCCGGGTAGTCGGGTGCAACAAGATGATAGCGATCGCTAAGCGTCGGAATAAGTTTCTCGAACATTCTCGACGACGACGGCCAGCCGTGGAGCAGAAGCACCCCCGGGATCGTCAGGCGATCCGGCCTCGCGGTAGAAAATTTCGACTCCGTCGACCGTGCACGTGCGATAGCGTGTTTTGTTCATGTTGGTTTGCCTTCTATGATGTCGTGAGTTATACTTTATCGCCAAGGCCGTGGCAAGCGGAGGAACGCCTACGGGCCAGTCCGACCCACCGCTAGCGCCCGTTCAAGGTGGAGGCAACGCGACATGAACATGAGACTGGAAGCCATTATTCTTGGCGTCAGCGACGTCGATCGCGCGAAGGCGTTTTACGAGAAGCTCCGATGGCGTCTCGACATCGACCGCAACATGTTCGGCACGCATTCGACATGCTCGGCAATCGCGCGGACGCGGGGCCAGAACTTGCCCCCTTCTGAGATGAAGTCGTTGTATGGGTCAACGACTAAGAGTTTGGGAAACGGCGAACAGGCCGTTAGTCATGTTTGGTGAGTTGACGCCCGAGGCGATAGAGTCGTTGCTACATTCGGAGATTTTCGCGCGCATCGCGTACGTGGATCGGCGTGGCGTGCCGTACATCGTTCCGATCACCTATGCTTATGATGGAGAGGCGATCTACGGATATAGCTTGCTCGGAGCGAAGATCGAGTACATGTCAGCGCATCCGGAAGTGTGCGTGGAGGTCGATAAGATCGAAAGCGCCGCGGATTGGCGTTCCGTTACCGCGCGCGGAACGTTTCGGCAGGTTCACGGTCAGGCGGCGGAACTTGCGGTGGAGCGCATCTCGGATCGCTTACGAACGTACGCTGCCGCGACGAGCGCGCCGGTGCCCGCGTGGAAATCGTTTGTCGCTCGAAGCGGCGGTCCCGGTATAGCGTATCGCATTGATGTGACGGCCAAGCAGGGGCGTTACTCGACTTCCGACTAGAGGGTGACAGGCAAAACTACCAGGTGCGCATTCCTGGTGCTAGGTAGCCAGGGTTGCGCAGCAGTTCCCCCAGTGGGCCCGCGTATGCCAGTATCGCCAGTGCCAGCGCAACGACTCCCCAGCGATACAGGCGTTGTAGCATAAGCGGCGTTTCCGTGGCCGGCTGCGCCGGCGTCGCGAACGCGACGTCCATGGATTCCGTCTTTGCGTTTTGGAACAGCGTGCCCAGGGCCACGGCTACGAACGTCAAGATGCTGACGAAGAGGAAGAATCCGCCGGCCGCCGCGAGCAGCATATACGGCTGCCACACGTTGGCGGTCGTTGCACCGAGGTAGCCGACCTCGGCGGTGCGGCGCGGCGCGCCCAGCAGACCCGCGTAATGCATTGAGAACGACATGATCAGCATGCCGAAGAACCACATCCGCGTTTGAAAGAGCGCGACGTGCGGCTTCCACAGCGCGCGGCCGGTGAGGCGCGGGATCATCCAGTAGGCCGCGCCCAAGAACGTCAGCGCGACCGGGCCGCCGACGGTCACGTGGAAATGCCCGACGATCCACACCGTGTTGTGGATGACCGTGTCCATGCTGTACGACGCGTTCACGAGGCCGCCGAAGCCGCCGAGGATGAAGAGAATCATTCCCAGCGCCGCGGAGCTGAACGTGGGATCGTTCCACGGCAGGCCGCGAACCGTCGCGATGAATCCGCGCCTGCCTCGGGCGATGGCCGCCAGCTCGAACGAGGCGAAGATCGCGAAGGCGGTGATGAACGACGGAATCGCGACGCCGTAGGTGGTGAGCGTGTGCAGCATTTTCCACGTGGTGGAGATGCCGGGCTCCATGAACTCGTGGTGGATGCCGACCGGCGTGGAGAGCAGGATCAGCATGATGAACGCCAGGCGCGTGAGGCCATCGCTGAAGACGTTGCCGCCGTAGCGCGTGGGGATGATGTTGTACCAGATGATGTACGCGCCCATGATCCAGAAATAGACGAGCGGATGGCCAAAGTACCAGAAGAACATGCGAGTCAACAGCACGTTGATGCCGTGCGTCCAGCCGAACGCCCAGGGTATTAGCAGGCACATCTCCGCGACGACGCCGAGCGTCGCCACGATCCACATCACGAACGTTGCGCCCGCGCAGAAGACGACCAGCGGAATGGGCGCGCCCGGGTTGTTCTTGCGAAAGTAGTTGATGTTCTCGAAGATCTCGAACGCGACGACCCACGTGCCCAGCACGAGCAGCGTGGCGCCGATGTAAAACCACGGGCTGGCCTTCATCGGCGCGTAGAACGTGTAGAGCACGGTGGCGTTGCCGCTGATGATCGTCACTGCCGCTAGCGCCGTGCCGACGAGCATCAATCCCCAGCCGAACCACCCTACGGCCAGCCGTCGTTCCCGCGGTATCGAGCGGTACGTGACGAAGAGCGACAAGCCGGTGATGAAGAAGGTAGTGAAGACTAGCGCCATCAGCACGCCGTGCATCGTGAGGATGCGGTAGTAGTCGAACCACGACGGTGCGACGATCGTGTCGGCGCGCGCGAAGCCTTGAAAGACGCCGAAGATGGCGCCCAGTGCGATCGCCGCGGTCGCCGTGTAGATGTGCGCGATGACGACGCGGTTCTCTCGGCGCAGTTGGAGGTCGGAGACCATCAGTGCACTGCGATCCGGGCGAACATGTTTTGGTGGCCGATGCCGCAGTACTCGTGACAGATCAGCAAGTAATCACCGCTCCTCGTAAAGGTGTGGCTTTGGGTGTTGACCCAGCCCGGGATCGCCATCATGTTGATGTCGGTGCGCGGGATGAAGAAGCCGTGGACCACGTCCGCGCTCGTGACGTAGAACGTCACCTTGCTTCCGACCGGCACCGAAAGCGTCGCGGGTATGAAGTTGAAGACCTCGGCGACGTAGTAGGCTTCGTACGTGCCGTTGGGGAGTTTTCGCAGGCCGGGCTTATCGAACGGCGGCGTCTGGGAAAGCTTCTGCGGATCTACCTGTTGCAGTCCCGACGGCGGGTTGATGTTGTCGGCGAACGCCGCGAAGCCGATCATGAGCAAGAACACGACCAGCATGGCGATGCCGAACGTCATCCACCAGCGTTCGTAACGATGGATGTGCATCTACCACCGGTTACGCAGCAGCTCGTACATGAAGAACCACAGCACAGAGAACGTTATGCCGAGCACGAAGACGAAGCGCAGCGTGCCGACCAGTGGCGCATCGTCGGACTTCACGCCGATGTTTCCGCTTTGTTTCGTTCGTCGCGCTCGTAGCGCGCTTCCATCTCCGCGCCGATTCGCTGCAACAGCTCGCGGGCGGTGGTTCGCGCGATTCGCGAGCCGGCGGCCCAGTCGAACGCCGTGCCGAGCGCCCCGCCCGGAGGACGGTACGCGCCGCGCAGCTCCAAGAACGCGGAACGATACGTCTCATCGGCACGAACCGTTAACTCGCCGTCAAACTCGGGATACGGGCCGGCCTGCGGCTTCCAATGAATGTGCCAGGGTTGATCGAAGTGCATCGGATCCAGCGCGTTTCCGAACGTGACGAGCACCTCTTTTGCGAGCGCGATACCGGGAAACGACGCAGTTAAGTGGAGCTTGCTCTCGCTTCCGGATGCCGCCTGGGTGCCGACGCTATCGGCGAGATAGCGCTGCGCGAGGTGATAGGGGCACTGGACGGCCTGGCGTTCGAGTAGCTGCGACATTTCCCGCCATTCTACGCGGCCGATGTGAAGAAGTGCCGAAGTGAAGCTTCCAAATTGCTTCACAAATCAAGGGCGGCTCATCTTGTATCCCACCCCGTATACGGTGAGGACATGCTCGGGCTCGCGCGGGTCGCGCTCGATCTTCTTGCGCAAGTTATTGATGTGGCGGTCGAGCGTGCGTTCGTAGATTTCGCCAGTATCGTTGAGGGAGTCGAGCAAATGCGAGCGGGTGAAGACTTCGCCGGGATGCTCGGCTAGAAGGCTGAGGATTTTGAACTCGGTGGCGGTCAGCTTCGTGGCGTACCCGTCCACGCGGACTTCGTGGAAGTCCCTATCGATCTCCAGGTTGCCGACACGGAGGACGCTCGCCGAGTGGGCCCGCGCTTTATCGCTCCGTGCCTCGGTGGTTCGGCGCAGCACCGAACGCACCCGAGCCACGACCTCGCGCGGCGAAAACGGCTTGGTGACGTAATCGTCGGCGCCCAACTCGAGGCCGAGGACGCGATCGGCCTCGGCACTCCGGGCCGTGAGCATGATCGTTGGAATGCGCGACTCGGGCAACGCGGCAGCGCGCAACACGTCAAGCCCGCTCCCATCCTTCAACGTGACATCGAGAAGGATGAGATCCGGCGCCTGACGCGCGAGAACGTCGAGCGCGTCCGAGACTCGGTCGCAGGATTCGACGAGCAGACCTTCGCGCTCCAGGTACTCGCGAAGCACGGCGGCGATTTCCGGTTCGTCTTCGACGACGAGGATTCGCTTAGGTTTCATGTATCAACTCGGCTGCGCGCCGGATCGCGTCGGCGACCGCTTCGAGCCGCGCCTGCGTCGGCTCGGCTAAGCCGTCAATCATCGCTTCGACGTTGGCCAATGCGATGGTCAAGAGGTTGCTCAGCTCGTGGCGCCGCTCGCCGCCCAACTGCACGAGACGCTATTCCGATAAAAGTTCACGAATTCTTCTCACGGCGGTGAGATAGTTGCGTTATGAAAAATGCTCTCCAAGGTTTCGCGGCCGCGGCCGTTATCGCCGCGTCCGTCGGCGCTCCGGCGACCACCGTCGCGGCGCAGTCGGTCGACGTCGTGGCTTCTAACTGGAAGTTTACGCCGAATGCGATCACGCTCCACGTCGGGCAACCCACGACCCTGCGCCTGACCTCCAGCGGCGGCGTGCACGGACTGGAGTCGGCGGATCTCGGCATTCCCCAGACGGCGATCGCGCCGGGCTCGACCAAGACCATCACGGTCACGCCGAAGAAGGCCGGCAAGTACGTCCTGCACTGCGCGATCATGTGCGGCGCCGGGCACGCCAACATGACCCTCACCGTGGACGTGGTGCAATAACCGATCGTTTCTTCGACGGAATAATACGAGCGCGCCGGTAATGCCGGCGCGCTTTTGCCCTTCGACTCCGCTCAGGGTGACAAAAACTCTGCGGCTATTGTGGCGCCAGGTTCGGCGGCCACTGCGGCCCGGTCGGCAGCGCGAACCAGATCAGCCCGTTCCACCGCGGCTTCTGTCCGACGGCCATCGCCTCTTCGGCGAACATCATGATGAAGCGCGTCACGTGGTAGGAAAGATCGATATTGCCGACTCGCGCGTGATTGCCCAAGCCGTCGTTGGTCAGCTGTTCGCCGACAGAGATGAGCGCGCGCGTCCCGATATTGTCGTAGAGTTCGTACGAGATTCCGTTGCTGCCGGCGGCCGGCGCGCCCAGTCCCGGATTGCTATCGTGATTCATCTGATAGTTCGTGAAGAACCCGGGGACGTAGTGGACCGGATCGCGCTGCGCGTAGAATCCGTTGGAGTAGTACTGGTCGAAGCCGCCTTCGCTGAGCGGCCACGAACCACGCGCGCCGTAATAGCCGATCTCAAGTGGATTGCCGCGATCGGCGAAGGCGAGTTTATACTGCAGCGTCTTGTCCTGTTGCCAGTCGTAGGCGTTGAAGCCGTTGAGGTTCGACGGTGAGGTGACGTATGCGACCTCGGCATCGAGCGCGTTGCGGATGTACGCGAATTTGTATCCCCAGCGATTGGAGCTCAGCTCGTAGACGTGCTCGCCGACGGTAATGCTGGGTTGGAGGTTAGCGGACAGCCCGGTGACGTCGAGCCACTGGCTGAAGCTCGACGGCGCCGGTACCTCGAGCTTCCCCGCAAAAATGTGCCCCGCGCCATCGAAGAAGTTGTTGTAGGCGAACCACGCCGTGTCGAGGCGCCCGGCCTGGCTCACGTTCCAGATCCATTGCTGCACGTGATACGTCCACTCGTTGTTCGGCGTTCCGAACGCGCCCGCGGCGTGCACTCCCAGGCTACCGATGTCCCAAAAGCCGGAGCTCGGCGCCTGCTGCGTATAGGTGACGGGATAATCCACCCAGATGGGAGACTCGCGCTCCACGACGTGCGGATTCAAGCCCGCATATCCGGTTCGCTGGACGTAGCGGCCGTACGCGTTGAGCGCGGGTATCTGAATGTGGCATTCCGAGCACTTGATGCCGTAGGCTTGCGCGAAATTTGGCATCGCGCGCGCGGATTTAGTCGTCGCTAGTATGATTATGGCGGAAGCGACGAGGACGATGCACGAAAAAACGCCGATCCTTTTCATCTCTCCCCACGATATCGCCGGCAGGTGAAGAATCTACGAATGGAACTTCTTATTTTCTTCTCCGCTCAACCCTGCCGTTAGAGAAAGGTCGCAGAATTCAACCGTCGAAAATCGCTTCACATCGGCGAGTTATACACCGCCGGATGGAGGCCGCTTTGAAGATCGGAAGGCTCCTCTCTCTTGCCGCGCTCGTCCTTACAGGACTGATCCTTGTGGCTTTGCATGGCAATGTGATGGGTGCATCGACGCCCGACGGAAAAGCGTTATTCAACACGAATTGCGCCGTCTGCCACCGGCCGAACGGCCAGGGCGGTGGGCCGTATCCGCCGCTCGCGGGCAATCCCTTTGTGAATGCGGTTGATAGTGCCAACGTCATACGGACCGTTTTGAACGGGCGCACGGGACCCATCACCGTGAACGGCCGGCAGTACGGCGGAAACATGCCGTCGTGGCGCGACCAACTTTCGGATGTGCAAATCGCC
>JAFAXS010000153.1 GCA_019240755.1 Vulcanimicrobiota bacterium | reverse complement strand
GAGTCGAGCACGTCGAGCGTCTCCTCGTAGCCGGAAAGCGCCGCCACTTGTTCGACACCCGCCAACTCTCGTAAGGCGAACTGCATGTCGCGGAGGGGCGCCCGGTACGTACTCATAGGCACGCCTCTTTCATCATTTATTAAGCAGACTACTGCCCTCGCGGCGACTGGTGCCCGCGTTTAGTGGGGATTAAAAAAGACACAAAAACGCACCGCCTGCTTGCGACAACCGCAGCGCGAGCGGTTATTCTAAAAGCTACATCTCAACGCTGCAAGGAGAACACACGATCTTATGTTACTGATTCCAATGCTTCTCTCCGCGATCACCTTCGCGCCGATGGCGTCACACGCGGGCACCGTCACCCCGACGGAAGGCCTGCTCCGCGCCCAGTCGCTGGCGAAGAGCACGTGCGCGCCGGGCGATATCTGCGCCTCGACGACGTTCAACCGCAATGGCTGCTTCTTCAACAACTACTACAACGGTACCGTCGGCGGAACGCCGCTGGCAATCGACGTCACCCAAACCGGTCCCCAAGGGAGCAACACTTACATCTACTGGGTGAACAACACGAACAAGAACATCGTGATCAAGAGCGCTGCCTACGTAAAATTCTACTGTCTCTAGCGCCACGCGCTACTCGAAGCCACATCAAAAAGCGGGCCGCCAAAACCGGCCCGCTTTTATTTAGTAGAAGAACTGTTGCAGTTGGCTGAAATGCGGGCCGAACGCGAAGCCCGTGCGCGTCGTGGGATTGATCGCCGGCGCCGGTTCGCTGATCGCGAACTGGAAGCCGGTGATCGTCTCGACGAGGTTGGCCGACTCGTCGTATACGAGCAGCGCGCTGCCCTGGCCGCACGCGTTGTACGGCTCGGTGACGAGGAAGAGGTGGTTGACGGGATCGGCCGCGACGCCGGCCCCGCTGTTGATCTGTGAGGAGCTTCCCGTGCAGGGCAGTTGAGCGAATATTCCGGTCTGCTTTGCCAAGTCGTAGATCTCGACTTGCGCGTTGAGCTCGGTCGTCGTGGCGGCCATCCCCGTAGCGGAGTCGACGGCGAGCCCGTTGACGTAGCCCGAGCCGTAGAATCCACCGTTCAGCCCGGTGAACTGCGTCTGCTTGCCGGTCTTTAGGTCGATCAGGACGTTGATCGGCGCTGCGCCGCCCACGGCTCCGCCGTCGGGCGAGAGCGCGATCACTCCTTGATCGGTCCCCGTGTCAATGTCGAACTGCGGACCGTTGCCGCCGCCGAAGAGATTTGGATCGAGGTGGAAGACTTTGGCCGGCTTCGATGATGCGACGTCCGCGATGATGACGTCGGGCTGGTCCTGATTCTTGAGCTCGATGGCAAAGTAGGCGTTCTTCTTCTTCGTTTGGTTCACGCCGGCTTGAAGGATGTCGATGTCTTTGATGGGCGGTTTCCAGCTTGCCGTAAATTTTTGTGCGGTCACCGGCTTCATGATGTCGTAAAACCGCTTCGCGTAAATCTTTCCTTTGGGAACGACGTACCGCGTCACGAGCCCAACGTCGCCGGCAACGATGGCGTCTACCTTATACGAGTTGCCGGGCGGATTCTTCGTGGGATACGAGCTCGTAATCGAGGCGCTGCCCTGATCGAACGTCTCAACGTCGCTCGTCGCGTCGTTGCCCGTCGCGAGCAGCCCGTCGGTGCCGCTACGATTGACGTCGAACCCGAAGATCTGCGCACCGCTCTTGCTGCTGAGAATCTTGCCAAGGCCTACGGAGTGCCGGGCCGACGTTGCGGAGCGTCCGATTGACGGATTGAGCGACGCGGCCGGGGAGAGCGACGGGGCCGAGGCCCCGCCGCTGCAGCCAGCCAGGATGGCGCCGATTGCGCACAGCTGCACGGTGTGCCGGATCGATAACATGCGAACTGTTCTTCCTTTCATTACCGTTCGAGCACGCGCACTTCGTTGGTATTGTCGTCGTTGAAGTAGATCTTGGCGTCGAAGGCGTTGTTGCCGGTCGCTACCATTCCGAAGATCGCTCCGGCCGTTCCGTGATCCACGTTGCGGGTCGCGAGAATTCGACCGCTCGGCGTCATCTCGACCATGACATTTCTGCCCGTCTTGTTGGTCGTGTTGCCGACGACGAGATTGCCGTTGAAGAGCAGCGCCGAGCTGATCGGGCCATTGAGCGGATTGCCCGCATAGACCACGCGCGCCTGGCCGGCCGCGGGCCCCTTGAAGTGCAGGCCGTCCTTTTCGACGATGATTCCGCCGCTCGGTATCGTGCTCACCTTCGAGAAGGCGACGACCGTGTTGTTCGTCCCATCGACGATGTACAGCGTATCGTTGCGGTCGTTGTACGCAAGGCCCGACGGACCGAAGATGCTGCCCGGCTTGCCATGGTTGATGGCAAAGCCTTCGGCGATGACGTCGTACGTGAACGACGATCCCAGGTTGATGCGCACGACCGTTCCCTCGCCGCGGGCGTTCGTCGCGTAGAAGACCGGTGCGCCGGAAGCTCCGCCGTGCGGCGCGTAGATCTGACCGAACGGATGCGCGAATGGCGGCCCGTCGATATTGACTAAGAGCTTGCCGTTTGACCCGAGCACCGGATTGTCGTTGGATGAAAAGGCCGCCGCCCAGATCGTATCGTCGGGAGCGAGCGCGAGTGCATCGCAACCTCGGAGCGTTTTGACGCTGCTGGAAACGAGAAACGGCTTCGCACCCTTGGTGGGATGCAACCCGACGATCGTAGAGCCCGTGCCCTGAATGTTCTTGCTGTTGTTGAAGTTGCAGACGACCAAGTCGCCTTTGGTAAACACGCCGTTGGTCGAAGGCGCCACGGTCAAACCATAGGGATTCTGCTGTCCATTGACAATCGTCGAACCGATCACCCTTTCTCTGACGAGCAGCTTCAACATCGAATAGTCGGCGTTGGCCTGAGTTTGCCGAGTTGACTGCGGCGCCGACGCGCCGAACTGGGTAGGGAGCACGGCGCCTCCATGGCTGCAACCGGCGACCGCTAACGTCGCAGCGGCCGCAACGGCGGCGTGGCTCCAAACGCGGATGCTAAACATTTCAACCTCCAAGGTACGGCAAGGGAATTTGCCGCCAAGCAGTTCCCGTGGGCCTCCAAGCTACGCCCAGGGGATGAAAAAATTCTGAAACACCGGCGCCACGCCGCCGTAAACGGCCGGCGCGACGATGGCGCCGATGCAGAAGCACGCCTTCGTAACGGCGCGCCGCCTCTTCGAGTGGCGTCAGGGCCGCGCGGCCGAGCCTCCCGTCGTCGAGACGCTGCTGCGCTTCGGGCATGGGGCGCTGGCCTATGCCGTCCGCAGCCACATTCGCATCGTCCTCTTGCGGGCCACCGAGCTCTATCGCGATGCATCGTGCGCGCTGGCTCGTCTCGGCATCGACGTTGACGCGTGGCCGGCACCCCCGGCGGGGCTCTTCGTGGTCGAAGAACGGACGCTCTACTTGCGCTCGCGCAGCCCGATGACGGTCGCTCACGAGTTCGGTCACGCGCTCGATTGCGCGCTCGGCGGCGGCGTCTACCGCAGCGGCATCGATCCGGCGGTCCGCGCGCTCTACGCGAACGCGACGGCGTTCATCACGCCCTATGCCGCGACGGGCGTGGACGAGTATTTTGCCGAGTCGCTGCGCGCGTACGTGGAAGCCAACGATCCCGCGTCCCCGTGGCCGCGGGCGACTCGAGCGCGGCTGCGTCATCGCGATCCGGGAATGTACGAGTTCGTCGAGTTGCTCTTCGCCAACGAGTTCGGCGCCGCGCTGCCGCGCGAAGCCGTGGCCTCTATTTGACGGCCCGAACCTGCGCGAGGCTCACGCCCTGCGCGCCATTGTGCCACGAGCTCCGAATGTACGTGATCACCGACGCGATCTGCTCGTCGGACAGCACGCCGCCCCAGTGCGGCATGATTCCGCTGTAGGTGACCCCGTTGACGACGACCCGCCCTTCGAGGCCGTTCTTGACGACGACGATCACGGCCGTAGGATTGCCCGTGACGGTCGGGTTGCCGGCTAGCGGCGGAAACGCGCCGCGCAATCCCTTCCCGTCGAGTTGATGGCAGCTGGAGCAGTTGTTGCGATACACCACCGCGCCGTCGCTGGCCGAGGCCGGATTATTTGCCTCGGCCGAGGCCGACGCCGATGCCGCGGCGCTAGTGTTGCCGCCTTTCGCGCAGGCCGCCAGCACGAACGCCACGGCCACGATTGCGAACGTTTTCATATGGTCCTCCGTTGGTGCGCGCTCATCGCCCAAACCAACGCGACGAGCAAAAAGTTTGCGACGAGCGAACTTCCGCCATACGAGATGAAGGGCAGGGTGATACCGGTAAGCGGCAACAGGCCGATGACTCCCGCCACAATGATGACGACTTGGAATCCCAGCGTCGCTCCAAGTCCCGTCGCCAACAGCTTCGAGTAGAGATCGGGTTGCTCGAGTCCCACCGCGAACATTCGCCGCACCATGTCGAGGAAGATCGCCAGCAGCGCGATTGCCCCGATGATGCCGAACTCCTCGGCGAACGCCGCGTACACGTAATCGGTCGCGACGTCGGGGATGAACTGCGGGTGTCCCAAACGGTACCCGCTGCCGACCAGCCCGCCCGCCGCCAACGAGTAGTACGCCTGCGACGATTGATAGCCCGCGCCCAGCGGATCGGCGAAGGGATTGCGCCAGACCGCGATCCGCGTCTGCACGTACGGATAGTGGTGGACGGCCCAAAACGCGCCCACGACGAAGAGCAGCGCGCCGAAGACCACGATATCGAGCCGGCGCGTCGCGACGGCGAGCATCGTCGCGAAGGTCGCGAGCAGCAGCGTCGCCATTCCGAGGTCGCGCTGCAACACCAAGATCGCCATGGACGAACCCCAACCAATGAGCAGCGGCCCGAGATACTTCAGGTTGGCGCGGAGCGACCATGGGCGAGCGTTCGCGATCACATCGGCGGTCTCTGCGAGATACGCGGCGAGAAAGAAGACGATGAAGAGTTTGATGAGCTCGATCGGTTCGTACTCGATCGGTCCCAGCTTGATCCACAGTCGCGCGCCGTTGACTTCCTGGCCGAAGACGAGCAGCAGCACGAAGAGCACGAGCGACGCGAGCACCCAGAGGTACTTGTACGCGGCGAAGCGCCGGAAGGTCGCGAAGGCCGGCCCTGCAGCGATCGCGAGCGCGAGCGAGACGATCAGCCAGAGCTCTTGTTTTTGCGCCAGCAGCGGCGAAAGTCGCGCAACGATAGCGAGCCCCAGCCCTGCGAGCACGACCGCCAGCGCGGGCAACATATCATCGCGGACAGTCGTCGTGGGCGCCAGCAGCACCCACGCCAGTGCCAACGCCGCCAGAACCGCCAGCAGCCAGGGCGGCCCTAGCGCCGCGTGCGGCGCGTATGCCAGCGCCAACCCCGCGACGCCAATCGCGACGATCATCGGCACGACGCGCCGCAGCAGTATCATCCGGGTCGCACGCCGGCGACGACGACGCGCGTGGTTCCCACGTCGAGCTCGTCGCCTTGGCGAACCTCGATTGCTTCGGTCAAGCGTCGCCCGTTGAGAAAGCTGCCGTTGGTGGTCTTCAGATCTTCGACGTACACCACGCCTTCGCGGCTTTCGAACCGAAGATGACGCCGGCTCACCTCGGCGTCGCGCACCACGACATCGGCGCTCCGGTCTCGCCCGATGACGAAGGGCGGACGCATCGCATAGGTCCGATCGCTCGAGCGATCCAGAACGTGCAACTCGACCTGCATCGGGGTGATCGGTCCGATCTCTGCGACCGTTCGCACGCGCGGTCGCGCCGCGAGCACCGCCACGGCGATCAGCGCGACCGTAATCTCCAAGGTGCCGACTCGCATTTCTCGGCCGAAGTCGGCCGTGAGCGCCAGCAGCGCGCTCACGTTTCGCGTTCGAACCGCATCACGGTATTGCCGAAGCGCAGTTCGTCGCCGTCGCGCAACGTTTGCTTCGCGATGCGCCGGCCGTTGACGAAGGTTCCATTCGTCGAGTCGAGATCGGTGAGGACGGCGCCGTCCGCGCCGGTCGCGATTGACGCGTGCGCGCGGGAGACGCTCGCGTCGAGCAATACGACCTCGTTATCGTCGTTGCGGCCGATTCGGGCCTGCGCGGCGAGCCGATAGACTCGATCCGGCGGCACGCCCTTCATCGTGCGCAGCACGAATCGCGCCGCCAAAGTCTCCTGCGGATTCGGCTCGATAACGATGGCTCCCGGCGGCACGCCGTCGCGGGGCGCGAGCGTCACTTCCGGCCGGCCGTCCAGCACGATGCCGACCTTCTCGGCGAGCTCGCGAAGCAGATCGGCCCACGCGCGCTGGAGATACTCACGGTGTTCGGCCAAGCGCGCGTAGTCATCCGGGCTGACGGCCACCCCGTAGGCGTTGGGCGCGCACAACCGCCCGTCGTCAGTCTGTGCCTGCGACTGCATCGTCGAAACCAGCTTGCGCGCGATTTGGGCGGGCTCGAGATCGCTGGGAAACGTCTTTGCGAAGGCGCGCTCGATAAAGCCGGCGCAAAACTCCTCGATCTTCGCGAAGAGGCTCACAGGCGCCGCTCCAGGCGCGCGATGTAAAACCCGTCGCGACCCTCGATGCCCGGCACGATCAGCACGTCGTTTGCATCGGTCAGGTGCGCTTCATACGCCGCCGGTATCAAACCGCGCTCGAAGTTCTCGTGAGCCAAAAAACCTTCAACCACCTCGGTCGTCTCACGCGGATCCGTCGAACAAACGGCATACACGAGCACGCCTCCGCGATGAACGTGCCGCGCCGCCCGCTCCAATAACGCGCGCTGCGTCACGGCGAGGCGTTCGCCGTCGCTTCTTTGCTTCTTCCAACGCGCCTCCGGATGGCGGCCGATGATGCCGACGCCCGAACATGGCGCGTCAACCAAAACCCGGTCGAATTGCTGCCCCGGTAACAGATCCGCGGTAGCGTCGCCCGTCACGATTGCCGCGGAAAGCTCCGCGGCGGCCAGCCGCCGCTGCAATGCCGCAACCTTTGCAGGATTGCGCTCGACGCAGGTGAGCGAACCCTCTCCGCCGAGCCGCGCGCCGATTTGCAACGCCTTGTTGCCTCGCCCGCTACAGAGATCGAGAATCGTTTCCCCGGGCTGCGGGAGCAAGACGTCAACGACCATCGCGGAGCTCTCGGACTGCGGCCACCAGCAACCATCGTTGTCGCGCGCACGGTCCGTCACTACCGATTCCGCAACGAACCGCGACGGGCGCGCCTGCGCGCCGGCCGCCCGCAGTTGTTCGAGCGCTTGCGAGGGCTCGATCTTGCGCGCGTTGACTACGACGGCGGCCGCCGCCGGTTCGTTGACGCCGGCGAACATCGCCTCGCTGCGCTCGCCGAAGAGCTCGCGCCATTGCCGCACGATCCACGTGGGCAAGGAGTAGCGCGTCGCCAGGAACTCTTCGTCGCCGGCAAACCGATCGCGCGCGGGGGGCTGCGGACGTTGCCGCAGGAAGTTCCGCAGCACCGCGTTGACCAGATTGCCCAAACCGCGATGCCCGTACCGCTTGGCGAGATTGACGAACTCGAAGACCGTCGCATGCTCGTCGGGTCGGGTGTACGCCAACTCGTAAAGGGCGAGGCGAAGGATCTCGCGGATGACGCCGCGCGATCCCAGCGGGCCGTTCTCGTCGTCGTTCCGAGCGTCTCGAAGTGCGGCAGCGAGATACCAGTCGAGCGTGCGGCGCATCTTGATCGCGCCGTAGGCCAACTCCGCGGCAAAGGCCGTATCGCGATCGCTCAACCCTGCCTTGCGCGCACGATAATCGAGTGCGCCTTGCGCGCTCCGTTCGACGGCGCGCGATCCCGGTGGCGGAAACACGTCGCGCACGACCGCGAGCGCGACGTCACGTCCGCTCGCGTGTGCCGGCCTCATGCCAGGCCGCGCCCGCGCAGATATTGCGCGCCGCTCATCCGGCCGCGATTCGGGGCGATCAACTCGTCGATCACGAGCTCGCCGTCGTCACCCACGTGTGCGGCGAGTATCTTCACGCTTTCGCCCTCAATGGTCGCTCGCGCGGCCGGCTTCGGCGACAGCGACCGCACGAGGTTGACGACGCGGTGGGGCGCCCACGACAAATCTACGGCGAAATCTTCTTTCGCGAGCGGACGCGTCACGCTGCCCTCACCCCTTTGCGCGCGACGCGGCAGATCGCCGCGCTCGGTCAGGTCGAGCGCCTCACCGAGCAACTCTGCGCCGGCCAGCGCTAGGCGGTCGTGCAGCTCCCCGTACGTCTCTCCCGCCGCAATCGCCACGCGGCGCGACATCACGAGATCGCCGGTGTCGAGCCCTTCATCCATGAGCATGATGCTGACGCCCGTTTCGCGATCCCCATTGCGCAGCGCCGCTTGAATCGGCGTCGCGCCGCGGTACTTCGGCAGCAGCGACGGATGAACGTTAAGCGCTCCCACCCGCGGAATCGTCAGCAACTCCTTCGGCAAGATTCGCCCGTATGAGGCGAGCAGGAAGAGATCGAACGGCTCTCGCCCGATTTCGCGGGCGAAGTCGCGCATGCGCAGCGGTTCATACACTCGCACCCCAAGCTCCCCAGCCGCACGCTTGACGGGACTCGGCGTCAGGCGTTGCCCGCGGCCTGCAGGCCGATCGGGCTGCGTTACGACGCCTTTCAATTCGGTGTGCGACGCGGCCACCCGCAGTGACGGAACCGCAAATTCGCTGGTGCCGAAAAAGAGCGCCCTCATTTCAGTCATCCTCCGCTCAGGATGATACCGTCGATTCTTCCTGTTCCTCTTCTTCCGTGGGGACGGGGCGCACGTTCTTGGCGCGGTCGACGTAGAGTTTGCCGTCGAGGTGATCGATCTCGTGCTGGACGCACTGCGCGAATAGGCCTTCGCCTTCGAGGCGAATCTTTTTCCCGTGGCGATCGAGCCCGCTCACAGCGGCCTTTTGATACCGAACGATTTCGCCGACCATCCCCACAACGGAAAGGCAGCCCTCGCGCAGCTCGATCTCCTCGCCGGCGTCCTCCAGCTTCGGATTGATGACGACGGCCGGCGGATGCTCCTCGTCGTTAATGTCCATTACGAAGAAACGCTTGGAAACGTTGACTTGCGGTGCTGCCAAGCCGACGCCCGGCGCTGCGTACATCGTCGCGAACATATCGTCGATCAGTTGCTGAAAGAGCGGGTCGGGGATCTCTCTTGGATCGACCCGCTTGGCGATCTTGCGCAGCGTCGGATGGCCGTCCTGAAGAATCGGCCGAACGTATGGCATTACGGCCTTGGACCCCGCATTGCATAGTAGAGCGACTCCGCTTTCGCTGCACGGGTTAGCGCAGTATCTTTCGTCGCAAGTCTTAGGTTTCTTCGCAATGCCAACTCAAGATATGCCGCATCGTATATCGTGAGGCTATGGCGTTTGGCGAGTGTTAACTCCGCCCCGAACGACGGCGGCAGGTCGAGGTCGAATCCCAAAGTGCGAAGGTCGCCCAGATTACTGAGCAGCTGCGTCTCGCTGATCCTTCGGCGGCGGAGCCCCTGGTACAAGATGTTTTCTACTTCCCAGAGCCAAAGTGCGGGAACGACCGCGCCATTCGATTCCACCTCGCGCGCGACTGCCAACGAATAGTCGTCCCGCTCATCGCTGAAAAACCATGATGCCACAACGCAGGCATCAACAACGAGCAGGCTCAGCGGTGTCGCCCTTCATCTCGCAGCGACGAGATGGTCAGTCGACCGAGTGTAGCCGTCGACGCCAGGATCCGGCGCATCGCTCCACTCCTATTGGACGCCGCTCCCCGCCAAATGGGCGACAGTTGCGCGATTGGACTGCCGTTGCGGGTAATGAGCACCGTCTCACCGGATTCGACCTCGCGAAGCAGCCGCGTCAAGTGAGTCTTGGCTTCATAGGAACCAACGCTTTTCATACGACTAGTCTACCACTAGTCTGGGATACTTCCTCCACCTCAAAGCGCGGCGGGCGGCTATTCTGCGCGAATGCCGCCCGCTACTTTCCCTGCCGAATCTCGGCTCTTACTGCGTTTTGAAGCTGCTCACGAGGAAGTGCGGACTGCACCCCGTGCCGCCGTCGTTCCAGAACAGACTGACCGCCTGCGCCGGCCCGATGATGTAGCCGGAGCCCGACGGCCCGGCGATCACGCTCTGGTAGTACGTCGGGTTGGAATACGAAGGGCTCTTGTGCGGGCTCGGAATCTGCGATGCATTGACGGGCTGGAAGAGACCGGTAAACGTGGAGTTTCCGTTCGACTGCGTTAGGTAGAAGTTGAAAGAGTTGCTCGGCGGCAGCGTCCCTTTCGTCGAAACGTAGACCGCGCTCAAGTTTTGGGGCGCGTTCTTCGAGCCCGGAATCGGATACAGCACCTCGAGCTGATTTGAGCTGGGAGGTCCGCCGCAGTTCGTCCCCGTTCCGGGCGGCCCGGAGATCGTATTGTTATTGTTGCACCCGGCCAGCAGCAGTGCCGCGGTGCTAAGCGCCAGTGCGCCGATCGAGTATTTCATGGGAGAAGCATCCTCTCTGCCAGCGTAACGCCCCTGCGGGCGCTAATGTGATTTGGCTTAGAGAATGTACCCTGAAAGGTCGGCATTCTTAACAACATCGGCGAGCCGGTCGCGGACGTAGTCGCCGTCAACGACTACGGTTCCCGTACGCTCCGGCGCATCGAAGCTAATCTCTTCCAAAACGCGTTCGAGCACCGTGTGCAGACGGCGCGCGCCGATGTTTTCGGTCTGTTCGTTGACTTGCATCGCGAAGGTCGCCAACTGCTCGATTGCATCCTCGCGGAATTCGAGTGCGACGCCCTCGGTAGCAAGCAACGCCTTGTACTGCTCGACCAACGCGTTCTTCGGCTGCGTCAAAATCGTTTTGAAATCTTCGGCGGTGAGGGAATCCAGCTCCACCCTGATCGGAAGCCGCCCTTGCAGCTCGGGGATCAGGTCCGACGGCTTACTGATATGGAAGGCTCCGGCGGCGATGAAGAGCACGTGATCGGTCGTAATAGGCCCATATTTCGTGTTGACCGTCGAGCCTTCGACGATGGGCAGGATATCGCGCTGCACGCCTTCGCGCGACACGTCCGGTCCGCCGCGCTGCGACCCGCCGGCGACCTTGTCGATCTCGTCAATGAAGATGATCCCGTCTTCGCCGGCCCGCCGTAACGCTTCGCGCTTCACGGCTTCCATGTCGATCAGCTTCGCCGCTTCTTCTTGTTCGAAGATCTTTCGCGCGTCGGCCACGGTGACGCGGCGTTTCGTGCGACGCTTCGGCAGAATTCCGCCGAGCATCTCGCCCAAGTCGCCGCTTTGATCCATGCCGCCGCCGATCACGCCGATCGGAATGCTGGGAGTCTCTTCCACTTCGATCTCGACCAAGCGAACGTCGTAGAATCCGCGTTCGATCTCCGCGCGCGTCTGCTCGCGGACGCGTTGCGCCTCCGCCGAAACGGCCGCCGACGGAGTCGCGGCGGTCGCGCCGCTTGGCGGCGACCCGCCGAAAATCGAGCCCAGCGCGACCCCCAGCGGATTGCCGGGCGATTGCGACGGCGGACGCGTTTCGGGATGCAGCACGTCGATCACACGTTCCACCGCCTGGCGCGCGGCGGGCTCGCGCATTTCTTCGCGCCGCTCGTGCGTCACGGTGCGGATCGCCGCCTCGACCAGATCGCGGACCATCGACTCGACGTCGCGCCCTACGTAGCCGACTTCGGTGTACTTCGTCGCCTCGACTTTGACGAACGGGGCGCCCACCAACGCCGCCAGCCGCCGGGCGATTTCGGTTTTTCCCACACCGGTCGGTCCGATCATCAGGATGTTCTTCGGCGTAATCTCGTCGCGCAAGTCTTCGCGCGCCTGCGCGCGGCGATACCGGTTGCGCAAGGCAATCGCGACGGCGCGCTTGGCCTTCGCCTGACCGACGATGTACTTATCCAGCTCCGCGACGATCTGCCGCGGCGTCAGCGACAAGGCTGGCGCGCTCGCGAGCGAGGCCGTCACGGTAGCGTCTCCACGGTGATGTCCTCGTTGGTGTAGATGCAGATCTCGCCGGCGATTTCCAATCCCTTGCGCGCGATCGCCGCGGCATCCAGCTCGGTGTTACGCAAGAGCGCCGCTGCCGCCGCCTGCGCGTACGGCCCTCCGCTGCCGATCGCCGCGACGCCCTCGTCCGGCTCTATCACGTCGCCGGTTCCGGAGAGCACGAAGAGATGCTCTTGGTTGCCTACGATCATCAGCGCTTCCAAGCGCCGCAGAACGCGATCTTGCCGCCAATCCTTGGCCAACTCGACTGCGGCGCGGCGCAAATCCTTGAACTCTCCGAACTTGCTCTCGAACTTTTCGAGCAGCGTGATGCCTTCGGCCGCCGAGCCGGCAAACCCCGCCAGCACCTTGCCGCCCGACGTTTTTCGCACCTTGCGAGCGCCGTGCTTCATAATCGTTTTGTCGAGCGTCACCTGGCCGTCGCCGGCAATCGCGAGGTTGCCGTCGCGCCGTACCGCCAGAATCGTCGTGGATCGAACCCTCATGGGTATGTGATTACCGCACCGGCGCAAAGAGGGTTTCAGCGGCGAACGCTTCGACGGCCGCCAGCGCGCGCTCGGCCATGCGCCTGCGCTGCTCCCGCTTCCCCCCCGCCTTGTCACCCTGCGCGCCATCGAACGAGCCCCAAGTGACGTTGCTGGGTTGAAAGTCGTGCGTCTGACGATTCTGCAGGTGCGCGACGATCGCGCCGAAAGCGCTATGGCGCGGAAACGTCACCGGTGGTAATCCGCGCGCGGCCCGCGCGGCATGGATTCCGGTCATCGCGCCGCACGCCGCGGCCTCGACGTAGCCTTCGGCGCCGGTAATTTGCCCGGCGAAATAGAGCGCCTGTGTTCCACGTAATTTGAGGCGCTCGTCGAGCAAGCGGGGCGAGTCGACGAACGTGTTTCGGTGCATCACCCCTAGGCGCAGCCATTCTGCGTTTTGCAGCCCGGGAAGCTTGGCAAAGGCTTCGCGCTGCGCGGGCCACGTGAGACGGGTCTGAAAACCCACGAGGTTGTAGGCGCTGGCATCCACGTTTTCTTTGCGCAACTGCACCACGGCGTACGGCGCCTCGCCGGTTCGCGGATCGCGCAGCCCCACCGGCTTCAGCGGGCCGAATCGCAGAACGTCGTCGCCGCGGTCGGCCATCTCTTCGATCGGCAAGCAGCCTTCGAAGTATCGCGGCGTTTCAAACTCTTTCGCGGGGTGCCGCTCCAGCGTTCGGAGGTCGTGCAACAGTTGCGCGTATGTCGCGCGGTCCAGCGGAACATTGAGGTAGTCTTCACCATCGCCCTTGTCGTAGCGCGACTTTCGATACATCTGCGATTCGTCGATGGAGTCCGCAGCGACGATCGGCGACGCCGCGTCGTAATAATGCAACCGCCGATCCCGTCCCCCGGCGTCATCATCCTGCCTTAGAACGGCGTCGAGGGCGCGCAAGAACTCGTCGCTCGGCAACGGTCCGCATGCGACGATAACGGGGCGATCGAGCGGAATCGTCCGCAGCTCTTCTCGGATGACGGTGATGCGTGGCTCCGCTTCGATCCGTGTTTGGACGGCGGTGGAGAAGCGCTCGCGATCGACCGCCAGCGCGCCTCCCGCAGGCACAGCACTGTCGCGGGCGCAGCGAACGATCAGCGAGTCGATCCGCGCGAGCTCTTCCTTTAATAATCCGACCGCGTTCTCGAGGGCCGCGCCGCGGAATGAGTTGCTGCAGACCAGCTCGGCGAGCTTCGCGGTGTGGTGGGCGGGACCGCTGCGGAGCGGGCGCATCTCATAGAGCTCGACGTCCGCAGCGCAACGCGCAGCCTGCCAGGCCGCCTCGCAACCGGCGAGCCCGCCCCCGATGACCAACAGCCTTGTCATCCTGAGCATGTCATCCTGAGCGGAGTCGAAGGACGAAGGATTGTCAGGATGACGCGAGCGCCGGTTCCTGCGCCGGAGCCGGCACCGATAGCTGGTGGTGGCGGTCGGCGGCGCACTGGTGGTGCTTCGTGCCGCCGCGGCGCGTCTTCACGATGACGTGCGAGCCGCAGACGGGGCAACGCTCCTGCGCAACCGCATCCCATGACACGAAATCGCACTTCGGGTAGTTTGCACAGCCGTAAAACGTGCGGCCTTTCCTCGATCGGCGCTCGAGGATCGCGCCGCCGCACTGCGGACAGATCGCGCCGGTGTCCTTCACGATCGGCTTAGTCGTCTTGCATTCGGGATAGCCGCTGCACGAGATGAACTTCCCGAAGCGTCCCGTCTTGATGACCATCGGACGCCCGCAGTTCGGGCAAATTTCGTCGGTCGGCTCGTCGCGCAGCTCCAGCCGAGGCAGCTTTTTCTCGGCCTCGTGGAGCTCGCTCTCGAACGGGCCGTAAAAACGCGTCAGCAGCGCGATCCAGTCTTCGTGACCCTCGGCGATGTGATCGAGATCGCTCTCCATCCGCGCCGTGAAATCCAGGTTGACGATTTTGGGAAAGTGCTCGACGAGCAAGTCGTTGACCGCCTCGCCGATCTGCGTCGGTACGAAACGCCGCTCTTGCTGCGTCACGTAGCCGCGCCCCTGAATCGTCTCGACGATGGCCGAGTAGGTCGAGGGCCGGCCGATGCCGTTCTCTTCCAGCGCTTTCACCAAGGCGGCTTCGGTATAGCGCGGCGGCGGCTCGGTGAAGTGCTGTTTGGGCTCGAGCCGTTCACAACGCAGCGCCTCGCTTTCGGCCAGCTCCGGCAACGGAGCGCGGCCTTTGGCAGCGTCGTCGTCGCGGGCATCGTCGTAGACGCGCGTGAAGCCGGGGAACCGCATGACCGTTCCGGTCGCGCGGAAGCCGTACTCATGTGCGGCGATATCCACGGTCGTCTGATCGAAGAGCGCGGCCGTCATCTGAGAAGCTACGAATCGCTCCCAGATCAGCGTGTACAGACGAAGCTCTTCGCGCTTGAGCACTCCGGCGAGGCGCTGGGGCGTGCGCGATACGTCGGTGGGACGAATCGCTTCGTGAGCGTCTTGCGCGCCTTCGCGAACGCGATGCCTGCCGCCCCCGTGAAAATCCGCGCCGTACGTCTGCGTGATGAAATGACGCGCTGCGTCGCGCGACAGTTCGCTGATGCGCGTCGAGTCGGTGCGCATGTAGGTGATGAGCCCGACCGTACCCTCGCTACCGCCGAGATCCACGCCTTCGTACAGGGCTTGGGCCACCTGCATCGCGCGCCGGACGCGCATCTTGAGTTTGCGCGACGCCTCTTGTTGCAGCGTCGAGGTCGTAAAGGGCGGGGGCGGCTGCCGGCGCACTTCGCGTTTCTTAATGGCCGCGACCCGGTAAGCGGCGCCTTCGAGCGCTGCAACGATCTCCTGCGCGCGTTGCGTGTTCGGAATCTCAATCTTTTTGCCGCGCTCGCTCACGAGTTCGGCTGCAAACGTCGTGGGAATGTCCTCATCCGTCGAGAGAACCGCGGTGATGCTCCAATACTCTTTGGCAACAAACGCCGCGATCTCGCGCTCTCGGTCGACGATGAGTTTTACGGCCACCGACTGCACGCGTCCGGCCGACAGCCCGCCGCGCACCTTCGACCAGAGCAGCGGCGAGATCTTGTAGCCGACCAGCCGGTCTAAAATTCGTCGCGCCTGCTGCGCGTTCACCCGGTCGATGTCGATGTGGTGCGGATGCTTCAGTGCCGCCAAAGCCGCCGATTTCGTGATCTCGTGCAGCTCGATGCGCTTCGGATCGTCGAGTTTCAGCAGTTGCGCCAGATGCCAGGCGATGGCCTCGCCCTCGCGATCCGGATCAGTCGCGAGATAGACGTCCGAGGCCGTTTTGACCGCCGAGCGCAGCTCTTTGATGACCTCCGCCTTACCCTTGATTGTGACGTATTTCGGCGTGAAATCGTGAGCGATATCCACGCCCAACGTGCTCTTCGGCAGGTCGCGAACGTGCCCCACCGAGGCCTTTACCGCAAAGCGCCCGGGCAAGAACTTCTTGATCGTCCGTGCCTTCGTGGGCGACTCCACGATAATGAGGGGCTTTTTCACGGGGCTTAGTATACCGCTGCGGTCAAGGCCCAGACAAATTTGGCTATTAGCGCGCGCGCGTTAATTTGCACGATTTTAAAAAATTGTCTATGATGCGTTCACAAGTGCCGAGAGGCGCTGTCCACTAACGCTAATCGTCCCCGGGGACGAGGAGGAATGAATGGACTCCGATTCCATGATGATTGGCGGCGAGTCTGCGGAAGAGCAGAAGCCGCGTCGTAGAGGACGTCGTAAATCGTCCGCGGCCGGCGGCCGTAAGAAGGCCGCAAACGGTCGCAAAAAGAGTTCCGGGCGCAAGGGCGGCGGCGGCCGCAAGAAGAGCGCCGGCCGCAAGAAATCCACGAACGGACGCAAGAAAGGCGCGCGCAAAGGCGGCCGTAAGAAGGCCGGCGGGCGCAAAAAAGGCGGCGGTCGTAAAAAGAGCGCCGGGCGTAAAAAGGCCGGCGGGCGCAAAACGGCCGGCGGGCGCAAAAAGGCCGGCGGTCGCAAAAAGAGCGCTGGGCGCAAAAAGGGCGCCGGTCGTAAAAAGGGCGGCGGTCGCAAAAAGGGCGGGCGCAAGAAAAAGGGTTAAGCCTCGCCGGTAAAACGTGAAGGGCGGTTGTGAAAACCGCCCTTCGTATTTTCCGTAGCCGGCGCTTAGGTCAGTTGGGGCGCCTGGCCACCGTGTTCTTCGACCCAATGGCATGCCGCGAAGTGCCCGGGCGCATATTCGCGCAGCGGCGGCTCCTCGACGGAACAGCGCGCGAACGCCACGGGACACCGAGTATGAAACCGGCAGCCCGAGGGTGGATTAACGGGCGAAGGGATGTCGCCCGTCAACACGATGCGCTTGCGCCTTTTTTCCAGCAGCGGGTCGGGGATCGGAATCGCAGAGAGCAGCGCCTGCGTGTACGGATGAAGGGGGTTTTCGTACAGGGCGTCGCGATCGGCGAGCTCGACGATCTTGCCGACGTACATCACGGCAACCCGCGTGGAAATGTGGCGCACCACCGACAGGTCGTGCGCGATGAAGAGATAGGTCAGACGAAAGCGCGCCTGAAGGTCTTCGAGCAGGTTGATCACCTGAGCCTGAATCGAAACGTCCAAGGCCGAGACCGGCTCGTCGCAGACGATGAACTTGGGACTGACCGCAAGAGCGCGGGCGACACCGACGCGTTGCCGTTGCCCTCCGGAAAACTCGTGCGGATACCGATTGGCGTGGTAGGGCTGGAGGCCGACCAGCTTGAGCAGCTCGCGAACGCGCTCGTCCACGTCTCTGCCGGAGGCCAGCCCATGTATTCGCAGCGGCTCTCCAATGATCTCACCGACCGTCATGCGCGGGTTGAGCGATGCGAACGGGTCTTGAAAGATGATCTGCATCGAGCGCCGCAGGCGCCGGATCTCACCCCGGTCCATCGCGAGCACGTCCTGGTTCTCGAAGCGAACGTCGCCCTTCGTCGCCGGAAGCAGCCGCAGCAGCAATCTCCCGACGGTGGTCTTGCCCGAGCCGGATTCGCCGACGAGGCCGAGCGTTTCGCCTTCTTCGATGGCGAAGCTGACGCCGTCGACCGCGCGGACGTCGGCGACGTGGCGCGATGTGAGGCCGGCGTAAATGGGAAAGTACTTGTAGAGCTCCTTGGCCTCGACCAGCGCGCCGTTGGTCATGTGTGCGCGACCGTGGGCAGCGATTGCTGCGATTCCGGACGCTGTTCGCGCGCCCGCTCGTCATAGAGCCAGCACCGCGCCACGTGCCCCTCGCCGAAATCGTAGAGGGGCACGGGCTCGTCGCAGATCGGCATGCGATACGCGCATCGCGGCGCAAACGCGCATCCCGGCGGCAGCCGGAGCAGATTCGGCGGCTGTCCTTTGATCGGTACAAGGCGCCGGTGCTCGCGCTCGTCCAGGCGCGGCAACGACGACAGCAGCCCTTGCGTGTACGGCATCCGTGGCCGGCTGAAGATTTGCTCGGCCGTCCCGTATTCGACGAGATTGCCGCCGTACATCACGAGCACGTTCTTGCAAAACTCGGCGACGACTCCCAAGTCGTGGGTGATCAGAACGATCGCCGCGCCGGTTTCGCGCTGGAGATCGTTCATCAACTCGAGTACTTGGGCCTGAATCGTCACGTCGAGCGCCGTGGTCGGCTCGTCGGCGATGAGTAGCGCCGGGTTACAGGAGAGCGCGATCGCGATCATCACGCGTTGACGCATTCCGCCCGAGAACTGGTGCGGGTAATCGCCGAGCCGGCGCTCCGGCAACGGAATGCGCACCTTGCGCAGCATCTCGATCGCGCGATCGCGCGCCTCGCTCTTGCCGGCCCCGAGGTGCAGGCGGACGGCCTCGGCGATCTGCTCGCCAATCGTCAGCACGGGGTTGAGCGACGTCATCGGATCCTGAAAGATCATTGCGATCTTATAACCGCGAATCTTTCGCATCTCGGCTTCGCTCTTATCCGGTAAGTTTTCGCCCTCGAACGCGATGCGCTCGGACGTAACCGTCGCGTTGCGCGCCAGGAGCCGCATGATGGAAAGCGCCGTAACGGATTTGCCCGAGCCCGACTCGCCGACGATGCCGAGCGTTTCGCCGGCGTCTAAGCCGAACGATAAGCCGTTGACGGCGGTGACGATACCATCTTCGGTCCGAAAGGTCGTGCGTAGATTGCTGACTTCGAGCAGGCGCACCGGCCCGCTAGATTCCCGTCAACGAAAGCGCAAATCCAACGACGACAAAGAGTACGGCGACAATCCCGGTTACGCGCTTGAGCTGCTCCTCTGCGCCAAGCCGCCCGCGATACGTGCTTTCGACGCGACCGCCGATCGAGCCGGTCAGTCCCTCTTGTTTCGTGGTTTGAATCGCCAGCAGAAAGATCAGCGCCAACGCAGACAGCAGGAAGATGCCGGCCATCCCGTGGGTCAGCCAGGGCCAGTGCAGCGCGATCCAGCCCTTGGGCGCGACGGCGGCCACGGGCGGGACGCCCGCCGGAACGTTCGGCGGCAGCGCACCTTTGGGTAACGCGGTAACGGCGGCCGACGGAACGACCTTCGGCGCGGCCGCGGCAGCAAGCAGTAGTAAATTCAACGGGCTGCTCTTTACGACCGCCGTCCCGCAGCAGCCTGCTGCAGCGCCGCGGCGGTATTCGTGGACGCCGAACCGAACAGGCCTGCGTGGCCGGATCGGAGCAGCTCCCGCCCGCCCTTCACTCCGTCGTGCCGATCAAGAATCGGCGCGTTTGGCGCGACCTCGCCCGCATACTCTCGACGGTCTTCAACCCCTTCTTGACCGCGCTCGCACTCTTCTCGATTCTCGCCCATATTGGCGCCCACGATACTTTCCAGTTCTGGCGCCTGCTCTTCGCCTCGACGTTCTTCATCTCGCTCGCGCCGATGCTCTACGTCTTCTGGCTCTACGCGACCGACAAGATTTCCGACCTCGACATGTCGCTGCGCGCCGAGCGGGAGCTCGTCTTCACGGCATTTGTGATCTTCGATGCCCTCGGTGCGACCACGCTCTGGCTGATCCATGCGCCACGCTTGATGATCGCATCGATGTTGGGCTACTTGGTCTCGACGCTCGTCGTGCAATACATCACGCGGTACTGGAAGATCAGCACGCATGCGATCGGGATCACCGCGCCGCTCACCGCGCTGACGCTCCTCTACGGCCCCAAGCCGCTGCCGTACATCGTGCTGATCCCGATGGTCTGCTGGGCCCGGGTGTACCTCCACGCGCACACGGTCATGCAAGTGGTCGCCGGCGTGGCCTTAGCAGTCGCGACCACCGGCTTCTTCTTCTCGCTCTTCCACGTCGGCATGCTCTCGGCGCACTAAGGAACCTCTGAGTAATCCACTGCCCAAAGGGTTTGGCCAAACGATCGGTACACTGCATTAATCAGAGGTTCCCTAACGTACAAGAGGTTCGCACATGTATTTGGCATTCAAGCTCGTTCACATCGCCGGCGTGGTGCTGTTCTTAGGCAACATCACGGTCGGCGTCTTTTGGAAGCGTTATGCCGACGCCACGGGCAACTCAGGCGTCATGGCCCACGCCATGGACGGCATCATCAAGGCGGATAAGATCTTCACGATCCCGGGCATCGTCATTCTGCTGATCGGCGGAATCGGCGCCGCGATCGTCGGGCGATATCCGATACTCTCCACCGGCTGGCTGCTGTGGGGAGTGATCGCGTTCATACTCTCCGGGATAGCGTTTGGACCGCTCTCGCGCACGCAGCGGCGGCTGTCGCTTGCGGCGCACACCGGCAATATGGCAGACTACGAGACCCTATCGACGAGCTGGAACCTCTGGGGATTCATCGCGCTGGCGATGCCGGTCGTCGCTTTCGTGCTGATGATCCTCAAACCCGCGCTTCCCGCGTTTGGGCACTAGGTTCCCTCGTCACTAGCGCTTCGGGGCTTCGCTGATAACGACCGCAAACGGGCCCGAGGACGCTCCGATCGTCTCGATCGGCGGCCCACCGGCCGGGTACGCAAAGACGGGGACGTTACCGTTCGACGAAGCGCAGATGACGTAGGTTTTCCAGATGTCGTAGGCCAGACAATCTCCTCCGTCGAGCAAGTGCGTGGCGCCCGTGATGGTTCCAGATGTCGTCAGCCGATAGATGAACGCGTTCTGGGAGCCGTCCGGCGCTGAGATGGTCAACGACCCTCGGGCGTACTGGATGCCTTCCGGACTGTTCATCGTTACGCCCTTGACGTCGATCGCCGAGAATCGTCCGCGGTGAAAGCGCCAGAACTCAACCCCCGAGCCCTGAGCATCGAAAAAGAGTTGCAACCGCGGTCCGTAGCCGATGAAAAAGTTCTCGAGGGACTGCGGATCTTGATACATCGTGGGAACGCCTCGAGCGTGATGGTAGATCGCAATGCTACCGCCTCCGCTGAGCGAGAAGATGTTTGACACGGCTAGATCGCCATTACGAGGATCAACCGAACAACTAAACGAGTAGTTTTCGCCGTCGGCCAACGTGGCAATCGGCGAGCTTCCGCCGTGCGCGTATTCGATCACGTCGAGTCCGGCGGAGTTCGCCACGAAAACGTTGCCGGCCGCGTCGCTGCAGACGCCTGCGACTTCCTGGAAGCCCGCGAGCGTCCCGACGAGCTTGCCGGCGGGAAAGGTGTAGATGTAGACGTAGCCGGAGTTGCCGCTCACGTAGAGTAAGTTCTGCCGCCGCCCCTCGGGCGCGACCCACGATCGGGCAACTCCGGCGTCGGAGCGCCCTTCGGGTAACGCGACCGGCGACGCGGACGACTGCGTGCATCCGGCGAGCAATGCTATGCACGCGAGACGCCGGAAAGCAGTACTCATCGCGTGGCAAGCATTGTCGGCAACGCCGACATCATCCTATTCACGCTCGAACGGAATGCCCTGTCGTCGCCGCTCGTGACGAACGTCGTGCGTCCGTTCCCTGCGCTTGCGTCCGCTAGCAGCTCGGCGGCGCGCTGCGCCTGTACGATCGCCGGATCGACTAGCGTCACGCCGTCGCCGAGAATCTCCGCAAAGTGCGGCTCGAGCACGGGATAGTGCGTGCAGCCGTAGATCAAAGCGTCGAGGTCCAGCGGAAGGTGCGCGCACACCTCCGCGACGGCGGCGCGCGCGATGGGACCCTGAATTGTTCCCGACTCGACGAGCGGCACGAGCGCAGGCGCGGGAACCTCGACGACGTCGATGCCGGAAATACGCGCTCTCAGCGTGCGGCCGTAGGATCCTGCGCCGACCGTCGCCGCTGTCGCGACCACTCCGACTCGCCGAAACTCGCCTCGCTCGACCGCCATGGCGGCAGACTCGATCAGATCGAGAATCGGCGCTCGCGCGACGGGCCAACCGTAACGTTCCGCAACGGCGCACGACGTGTTGCAGGCCATCACGATGGCGTCCACGCCTTGCGCGTCGAGCCACGCGAGATTCTTGCGCAGCAGCTCCAATAACTCGGCATGCGGTCGATCGCCATACGGCACGTGCGCCTGGTCGGCAAAAAAGACAACGTCGGCGGTGGGCAGCAGCTGACGGATGCGCGCAAGCACCGTCAGTCCGCCGAGGCCGGAATCGAAACAGCCGATCATCGGCGCGCGGTCATCGCACGGGGTTATCGCGCGCGTAGCGCTCGATGCCGTCCGCGATCTCCTGCGCCACCTTCTGACGCCATTCCGGAGACGTCAGTAGCGCATAGTCGCTTGGATTCGAGAGAAACGCCGTCTCGATGAGCACAGCGGGCATCTTCGTATGAAACGTGACGTAGTAGTGCGCCTTGATGATGCCGTCGTCTTTTGTGCCGTCGTCGGCCAACCTGCCCTCGATGCTGTGCGCGAGAGCGTAATCCTCGGGCTTCGAGACGTACAGCGTCGTTCCGTACGGCCCCGCGTTGATAAACGCATTCGCATGGATGCTCACGAAGCATCGGGCGCCGGCGCGATTTGCAACGTCCACTCGCGCCTGGAGCTCGTCGTGCGCGCTATCGTTGGGCGCATAAACGTCCACGTCGCTGCTGCGCGTGAGCTTCACCTGCCAGCCTTCGGCTACGAGGATGTCGCGGAGCCGCTTGGCCATGTCGAGTGTCAGCTCGGCCTCCGCGACGCCCCCGTGTATCGTCCCGCGATCGCTGCCGCCGTGACCGGGGTCGAGTACGATCAACCGTGGATTCGTCGGCACGTAGCCGGAGCGAGGTCCAAACTTCCAACCGTTCTCCTCGGCGCCGGAGCCGGGTTGGGCGGGCTCTTCCACCGGAGCCGGCGTCACGGCGGCCGTAGCGATTTGGCCCTCCGAAACGACGCTTCCCACCGAACCATTGCCGGCGCGCGGGGCCTCCGCCACGTCCTGCGAGCTGACAACGATCCCCAATCCCGTCGTGGACGGCTCAACCGCGATGCCCTTCGGCCCCTCGAGCGTTAACGCGATGCGCACGACGTCGGGTTCGTCTTGCCGCACGCGCATCGAAACGAGCGGCGCCGGTTCGTTTTGCTCGATGGGCGGCCCTTGCAGCGTCGCGCCCTTGATGTCGACCCAGAAGCGATTATCCGGGTCGCGAAGACGATGCCACTCGTACGTTGCATCGCCGCTGATCGCGACCGCAACGGTCAGGCCCTGATCGCTCGACGTTACGTCCACGCCGGTCACCATCGTCGCGCCGCTCGGAGCGGGCGACGGCGGCAGCGGTTCCGGCGTCGGCGATGCTTGCGCCGGCTCCGGCGCGTTGGGCGCACCGGCGGCTAGGACGACCGTCCCGCCCTCGCGGTGCGCCGCCAGGCCGAGCGCACGTACGACGTCGTCGAACGGCAGATACGGTTCGCCGCCCCGCTCGAATGGCGCAAACTGCGCCTGCACCGTCGTAGGACCCAGGTCGTACCGCGGACTTCCCAACGCAAAGCTCACGATCGTCGGCGTAGACGTCGTGATCAGCACGTACCGCTGCCCGGTCTTCCACGAAAGCAGGGCGCCTGTTGCGCGCAGCAGCGCCACGAACGCGGGATCCGCGATGCCGACCGCGCTGTGTCCCGAGTATGTCACGGCGTGCGTCAGGCGCAGGGTCTGCCTTCCGTAGGAAATGGTCAGCGAAGAGTCGGCGACCGCGGGGCGCGGCGCCAACATCGCCCCGAGCAACGATGCGGCGGCGAGATACCTACCAGTCTGCGCGATGAAGTGGTTGATCAAGTTCCAAATGTCCGCCGGGGAGCGTCGAGACACGGTTGCCGTCGACCGTGACCTGCACGCCGTCGATTCCCGGAATCGCGGTCAATGTAAAGACGAGCGCCTTGAACTCGCCCGTCTCGGCAAACGATCCGCCGGCCTGTCGCTCGACCTCGGCCGAAAGGTCCACGTTGGCCACCGGCCCGTCCAACGTGAGCGAGCGAACGTGCGTGCCGGGCGGAAAGCGTATGGCGGCGACGTCGTTCGGCGGACCGGCGACGGCTTGGACGGCAGCATAGCGCGCCAGGTTCGCGCGATACTCCGACGCGCTCTCGTCCGCGCGGCGCGGACGCATCGAAACGAGCATCTTTCCAAGGCTCGAGCCGTCTTGCTTTGTGAAATACAGTGCGATCGTTCCGCCGCGTTGCTGCTGTTGATGTGAGAACCAGTACCAACCCGCCGCGGCGACGATGAGCAGAAGCACGACGAGCAGAGGCAGACGCGGTGCTCTCACTGCATATCGCGTTTCGCGAAGGTCGAACGAAATACCCCCGTCGAACGCGCGGCCATAGCTGCACGATGATGAAGTGGTTGCGCAAACAGATTAAAGAGGAACGCCGCACGCTCGTACGCGCGCGCCGGCGGTTCCTTCACAACCCCAGCGAAGAAAGCTTGCATCACGTGCGCACGTCGAGTCGCCGCCTGCGATCGTTACTGGAAGATTCGGGCGACATCGTTTCCGAGCCCGCGCTGCTGCGCGCGGTCAAGCGCACCGCCAAATCGACGGATCCGGCGCGAGATGCCGCGGTTATTCGCGCGCTGCTCGAACGGGTCGTCGCTCCGGCGGAACGCACCCACGCCGCAGAGCTGCTCCGGGACCTTCGGCTGCAGGAAGAGCTCGCGATGCGGCGCGCGTGCAAGAAGTTGGCCCGCGTGAGCTACGACTGATGAAGCCGCAGGTGGTCGAGTTGCGCGGCGTCACTACCGCGCGTGAGCTAGCACGGCGCGTCATCGGGACGCGCGCCCAGGAAGTCGGTCGTCTCGCAGCGGCGTTTGAAGGCCGCGAGAAAGCGCAGCTGCACGACTTTCGCATCGCCTGCAAACGCCTTCGCTACGCGCTCGAGCGCTTTTCGGCGCTGGAGCCGTCCTTGGAGGCGGCCTCGCAGCAGTTCGCGCTGCTCCAGGACGCTCTCGGCGAAGCGCACGACCGTGACGTCTTACTGACGATCCTTCCGCCGGCGATGGGAGAGACGCAGCGGCGGCTACAGCTGGAACGCGAAGTTTGCGTGATCGCCGCCGCCGCCATGTGGGAGGCGCTCAAGGAACCTGCGCAGCAGCTCCTTTCTCATCATTTTTGAACTCGGCTCTAATCGCGATTGCGCGAAACTCCGCCGATGCGGTGGTAAGCAACTGTACATGATGAAATTGCGAAGCTTGCTCGTTGCATGTGTCCTAGGCGCCGCCATCGCGGGCGGCGCAACCGCAGCAAATGCTCAAGTCTACGTCCAAGCGGCGCCGCCGGCGCCGGTCTACGAATCGGTGCCCGTTTCGCCGGGATCCGCCTACTACTGGATGCCCGGCCACTGGCGCTGGAACGGATATCGTTACGTCTGGGTCCGAGGCCATTACGCCTATCGCCCGTACGCCGGCGCGATCTGGCGTCCGGGACATTGGGTGTACGGTCCCAACGGCTGGTATTGGCGTGAGGGTCACTGGGCCAGATACTAGCGAGCCACTGAATCATCGCCCGCCGCGGCCGTCACCACGGTGGGCGATGTATATCAGCGCGTTGAACTGCGGAGAATGCGGCTTCGGCGAACGCTGGGGTTACTTGACGTTACGCTTTTCTTCGTCGTGGCCGGCTCAAACTTACAGTGGGTTGCCACGGCCGCGGCGGCGGGGCCGAGCTCAATTACCGTTTGGCTCATCGGCGGCGCGGCGATGTTCGTGCCGCTTTCGATTGCAGTGATCGTTCTCGCCTCGCGTTACCCCGACGAGGGCGGCATGTACGTTTGGAGCAAGCGCGCTTTTGGACCGTTCGCCGGGTTCATGACCGGCTGGACGTACTGGGCGAGCAATCTTCCCTACTTTCCGGCGCTGCTCTACTTCGCGGCTGGAAACGCGCTGTTCATTTCCGCCTCGAAGGGGTCCGCGCTCTCCGCCACGCCGTGGTATTTCATTACGGTCGCGCTAGCCGGCCTGACGATCGCGACGGTCGTGAACATCTACGGGTTGCAAATCGGCAAGTGGCTGAATAACGCGGGCGCGGTCGCGCGCTGGAGCGCCACCTTGCTGCTGGTCGCGCTCGGAATCTTTGCCGCCATTCGCTTCGGATCGGCCACGCCGATCACGCTCGCGACGATGCGCCCGGAGGCTCACCTCAAAGACGTCATCTTCTGGTCGGTCATCGCGTTCGCTTGGACTGGACCGGAGTCGATCTCGTTCATGGGCGGCGAGATAAAAAATGCGACGCGGAGCGTCCCCATCGGTTTGGCGATCGCGGCACCGGCGATCGCAATCATTTATATTGCCGGAACCGTCAGCGTGCTCGCCGCGCTCGTGCCGCAGAACGTCAACGCATCGTCGGGCGTCATGCAGGCGATTTCGGCGGCCGCAACCCGAATGAATTGGCGCGCGGTCACGCCGGTCGCCGCGTTCTTGGTCGCCGTCAGTTGCGTCGGCAGTACGAGCGCATGGCTCGGGTCCGTCGCCCGCATTCCCTTCGTCGCCGGCATCGACCGCTATCTGCCCCCCGTCTTCGGGCGGATGCATCCGCGATGGGGCTCGCCGGTCGCCGCCTTGATTGCGCAAGCCGCAATCGCGGCGCTCTTCATCTTCTTGGGGCAGGGCGGAACGAGCGTCAAAGGCGCTTACGATGTGCTCGTCAGCTCGACGGTTCTGATCACGATGATCCCGTTTCTACTGCTCTTTGCGTCGGCGCTCAAGTTGCGTCCGGGCGCAACCTCCGTGCGCGCGCTCGTGGTCGTGGCGGCATCGATCGGATTTCTCACGACGCTCCTCGCGATGATCTTCGCGGGATTTCCGTCCGGCGACGATCCGAACAAGACGCTGGCTGTTGTGAAGATCGTCGGTCTAACGGCGCTGATGGTGCTCGGCGGCGTCGTGATCTATCTCTTGGGAAAACGGCGAGCGTCGCTTGAGTCGCACACTTTGCCGCACACTTAGCCGAAAGCGCTTGAACGCCCGTTACGCAGGCAGCACCGCATGGGTATGATTCGCGTACGACTCATTCTTGCGGAGAGCAGCCCGCCCCGTGACGTTTCCCGTGCGTCGCGGGGCGGCTAACGCTCTTAACGGAGCCGGAAAGTTGCTCGTTGAATCGAGGGCGGCATGCGATATCGCGTTGTAGGAAAAGCGAAGCTCCGGGCGCTCCTCTGCCTGGCGACTCTCAGCGGGTGCACGACCACTGCCGCACAGTGGCAGCCGCCGGCGACGACTTCCTCGAGCACGCTGCCGCACGCGATACCCGCCCATCCGGGACCCAAGGGATGGATGTACATGGCGCAGCTTTACGGCAACGACGCCTCGGTCTATCGCCGCAACGGCTTCTCCTTGGGCTTCCTGGAGAAACTCACGGAGTTCCTGAGCGGCCCGAAAGGCACGAGAGTCACGCCGGACGGCTGGTGGTATGTTGCCAACAGCGTGCTTTCCAACGTCGTCGTCTACCGCTCCACGCCCGACGGTCCGACCGGCCCCCTGCAATCGCTCGAAGATCGCGAGGAGATTCCGGCCGACGTCGACATGACGGCGGACCGGCGGCTCGTCGCCGTAGCCAATGCAACCTCGATCACGGGCGGACCGGGAAGCGTCAGCATCTACTTGGACAAGAGAATTCACCGCTCGCGGCTATTGCGCTATGGAACCGGCTTACTGACGGGCTTCGGCGTAGCGGTCGATCCGCAACAAAACTGTTACTTCAGCTTCAACCAGCTCGGTGTCGTCGGCGGATCGATCGTCGAGTTTCCCAAGTGCAGCGGAAGCGGAACGCTGGTGACCTCCGGCATTATCCTGGCGGGCGGCCTGCGCTTCGACTCGGCCGGCAATCTGTACTACATCGATCAGGCGCGCGGCATCTATAAGTGCTCCGGCACCTCGAACTGCAAGCTGTTCTCAACCGGGTTCATCGCACCGCTGAATCTGAATTTCGATAAGCATCAGAAGCATCTCTGGGTCGCCGATGGAGCCGGATTCATCGACGCGGTCGATCCTCACACCGGAAAAATTCTCTCGTATACGATTCCGCTGACCGGTCCCCCGTTCTCCGTTGCGCCCTCACCGGGAGGCTAACCTCGACTTCGGCGCGCTGCTGAAGCAGTTCAGGGCGCGCGCCGGGCTTTCGCAGCAGATGCTGGCGGACCGCTCGCTCATTAGCGTGCAGGCGATCAGCGCGCTGGAGCGAGGCTACCGTAAAGTACCGTACCGCGAAACCGTGGACCGCCTCGCCGAGGCGCTCGCACTCGACCAGCGGCAGAAGTCATTGTTGGAGCTTTCCGCGCGCAAGGCCCGCGGCATTCGCGCCCTGCAGCGGACGAGCTGGGTGCACAACAATCTCCCGCAACATCTCACTGCCTTGGTTGGGCGTGAGGGCGTGCTGCGCGACGTCGCGCAGCTCCTTGCCGACGTACGGTGCGTGAGCATCGTCGGACCCGGCGGCGTCGGCAAGACCCGCGCATCGATCGCCGTTGCGGAGCGCGTCCTGGATCGCTTTCCGGCCGGCGCGTGCTTCGTGGACCTCGCTCCGCTCGCAGAGTGCTCGGCGGAGCAAGCCATCGGCGGCGCGCTGGGTCTGCAAGAGGCCGGCGCACGGCCGATGCTCGCAACGCTCTGCACGTATCTCGCCGAAAAACAACTCTTGCTGCTGCTCGATAACTGCGAGCACATCGTGGGCGAGGTACGGCGCATCGCAGGGTCGTTAACGCGTTCGTGCCCGCGCGTGACGATCGTAGCGACGAGCCGGGAGCCGTTGCAAATTCCGGGCGAACACGTGTACCGAATTCCGCCGCTCGACGTTCCCGGCAGCGCCAAAATTACGCCGGAGGAGGCGCTCTCGTACGGCGCGGTAGCGCTCTTTGCGGAGCGCGTGTCGTCCGCCGACGCACGCTACGAGTTACAGTTGGCCGACGTCGCGCCCGTCGTGGAGATCTGCCGGACGCTCGATGGGCTGCCGCTGGCGATCGAGCTGGCCGCCGCGCGCGCGACGGCGCTCACCCCGAGCGAGATTTGCGCGCGATTGAATCGCGTCTTCACCGTGTTGCAATCCAGCGGGCGCGGAGTCTCGCGCCACGACACGATGCACGCCGTGATCGACTGGAGCTATGCGCTGCTCTCGACGCAGGCCCGTCTGCTGTTCGAGCGGCTGTCGATATTTTCCGCAGGATTCACGCTGGAAGCGGCGACGTCGGTTTGTGCCGGCGGAGATATTCTTCCCGATGACGTCTTCGACGTGCTCACGTCGCTGATCGCGCAATCGCTGGTAATGACGGAGTTCGCACACGGCACGTCGCGCTATCGGTTGCTCGAAGTGACGCGGCAATATGCGTTCGAACGCTTGGAGGCGCGTGGCGAGCGGCTTGCCGCCGCGCAGCGCCATCTGATCGCCTGTTTGGATCTGGCGATACGGCTCGATAGCGACTGGTACACCGCCGATGAGACCGTCTGGTTTCAGAGCGCGGAAGCCGATCTCGAGAACTGTCGCGCCGCGATGCGCTGGGCGATCTCGCAAGGCAACGACGTAGATCGCGGCTGCCGGTTGGCGGCCGCCCTCGCACGCGTTTGGTACTCGTTATCGCCGTCGGAGGGACGGCGCTGGACCACCGCGGTGTTGGAGCGCGAGCGCGCGATTTCCGATGAAGTTCGCGTCCCCCTTTTGATCGCAGACGCCGAGCTATGCGCGGCGCTCGGCGAATATGCGGCTTCCCTGCGCTCGGCCGAACGCGCTCTGTCACTGCGGGCTGCCTGCGGCGACGTGCAGGTTGCGCGGGCCCTCCAGGCAGCGGGGAGCGCCCGCAGCGCGTTAGGCGAGGTCCAGAAAGGCGAAAGCATGCTGCGCGAGGCGCTCGAGATCGCCCGCGCTCTGGGCAACGCGCGGCTGGAAGCGCTGGTGCTTGGCGATTTGGGCACCGCGCGCAGTCGCGCCGGCGACGTGGACGGCGCGCGAGGACTGTACGCGCAAGCCCTGTCGCTCTACCTCGAGCTGCAGCTCGAGCGCCCCGCGGCCTCGATCGCCGGGAATTTGGCGGAGGTTCAATTCGCCGCGGGCGACGCCGCCGCGGCGCTGCAGCGCGCGCATGAAGCCTTGGTCGGTCACGAACGCACGAATAACCGCCGTTCCGCTGCGAACGACTTGAGCAACATGGCGGCGTACTCCGTCGCGCTCGATCGATTCGAGGAGGCTCGCTCGTACGCGTCCCAGGCGCTCGCGATCGCGCGCGAGGTCAAGGCGACGGTGCTAACGCTCTACATCTTGCAACACCTCGCCGCCGCGGGGGCGTTGCAACCAAAGGCGGCGCGCTCCCTCGAGGGTGCCGCCGCCCTCCTAGGGTACGTCGATCGCCAGCTGGCCGCACTGAGCGCGCAGCGCGAATATACCGAGCGACAGGAATATCAACGCGTGTTGACCGTGTTGCAGGGCCGGTTCGGACGCGAGGGCTCCAAACTCATGGCCCGTGGAGCGGATTGGGACGAAGCGAAGGCCGTTACGACCGCGCTCGAAATGTAGACGCTAGGCCGAGTACACGCGGTTGCCGCCGAAATAGGTCGCGAGGATTTTCGTCTCCATGATCTCCTGCGGCGGTATCGTCATCCAGTCGCCGTCCATCACCACGAAATCTGCGTGCTTATCCGGCGCGATGGAACCGATTATCCGTTCCTGGAAGTTCGCGCGGGCCGCCCAAATCGTCATTGACGCGAGCGCCTCGTGCCGTGTCATACGCTGCTCGGGATACCATCCTCCGGGCGGCTCATTGGCTTCGTTCTGTCGCGAGATCGCGGCGTGGAAGGTGCGCAAGGTGTTGACGGCCTCGACGGGCGCGTCGGTTCCGTTGGCAATGAGAACGCCGGTGTTCAGCAACGACCGCCACGCGTACGCGCCCAAGATACGCTGTGGTCCGAGTCGCGCCTCCGCCCAGCCCATGTCGCTGATCTGATGCGTCGTCTGCATCGAGGGGATGATGCCGAGGCGCGCCAAACGCGGCACGTCCTGCGGCGACAGCGTCTGCACGTGCTCGATGCGCAGCCGAGCGTCCGCGCCCGCGCCGGTCCGCCGTAACGCGGCCTCGTACGCATCCAATACCGTGCGATTGCCGCGATCCCCGATCGCGTGCACGGCCGCCTGAAACCCGTGGCGAATCGCCATCTCCGTTACCGCTTCGATGTGCGGTTGCGGCGTCACGATCAGGCCCGAGTTTGAGGGATCGTCCGAATACGGCTGAAGCAGCGCGGCGCCGCGCGAACCGAGTGCGCCGTCCGCATACATCTTGATAGCGCGAACCCAAAGGCGTCCGCCGTATGCGCCCTCGAGCGGGCCGCTCTGCAGATGCGCGGCGATTAGCTTCGCGTCGTCGGAGAGCATCGCATAGTTGCGGATCGTGTACTCATCGCGGCGCAAGAGTTCCACGTGCGCCGCAAGCACGGCATCGTTCGTTCCCGGCTCGCCGACCGCGGTGAGGCCGAAGCGGTTGCACTCGATGATTGCGGCCCGCGTCGCGCGTACCAACTGCTCGTGAGTCGGGGGCGGAATCTTGTCATAGATCAGGCTCTCCGCACCGTCAACGAAGACGCCGGTGGGATTGCCGGCGGAGTCGCGCACGATGCGTCCGCCCGGCGGATCCTGAGTCGAAACGGTGATGCCGGCGACTGCCATCGCCCTGGCGTTGGCTAACACCGCATGCCCGTCAATGCGCGTCAGCGCGACCGGCGTATCCGGAATCGCCGCGCTCAAGCGTTCGTGCGTGGGGAACGCGCGCCCCGGCCACAAGTTTTGATCCCAGCCGTGTCCCTGAATCCATGCGTCGTGCGACGTTGCGGCCGCCGCGGCGGCGCGCGCTACGACCTCTTCGAATGAACGAAGATGCGTGAGATCGACCTCGGCAAGATCTAAACCCACGTTGGTCAGATGAATGTGCGCGTCGACCAGGCCCGGCAATACGGTCGCGTCCGGAAACTGGAGCACCGTCGTGCCCGCGCCCCGCAAGGCCATCGCGCCCGCGAGCGAACCCGCGAAGATAAACCGGCCGTCGCGCGCCGCGAAGGCCTCGACCTTTGGGCGCTGCTCTTCCGACGTGTAAATCGCGCCGGCGGTTACGATGAGGTCGGCGGGACTATTGGCGGCGCGCACCGCGCTCGGCGCGCCGGCCGCGGCCAAAAGTCCGCCGAGAAATGGCTTGCGTCGCATTAGGGAACCCCCGGTTCGACGTCGAGCTCCACGATCAATGCCGAGTGATCGGTGAGTCCCTCGCTGCGAAAACCGTGATCGTAGTCCGCCCGCCGAAGGTGCGGCAGCAAAGCGGGAGAGAGAAAGGCCTTGTCGAGCCGCCAGCCGTTGCTTTGCGCCACGCTGCGACCGGTGCGAAAGGGATACCAGCTGAACTCCGTAGCGCGTGGATGCCGGCAGAGCCACGCCTCCGTCCAGTAGCGCTCCAGCTCCTCGTAGAGGTCGGCCGTGCTGAACTCGTCGCGCAGGCGTGTCCGGCCGAGGTTGATCTCGATGTCGGTCTCGTTGCGGCCCGAGTTGAAATCACCGATCGCGATCGCCGCAGCGTTGCGCTCGTTGGCGCGTTGCGCGGCCGCGATCAGACAGCGCAGGTGCGGGCGCTTGCGGTCTTGCCCCGGCAGGTAAACGGCGTAGACGGTGAGCCCTTTGAAGCGCCCTTCCACGATGGCGTTGGGGTACTCGTCGTCGCTCATTCCAAATGGATTGAGCAGCGAGGCGAATTTCGACGTTGCAGCGAGCAGCACGCCGTTGCCGGCGTGCGCGACGCTGCCGGCCTGATGCGCGTAACCGGCGGCAGCCAAACCGTCGCGTACGACCGCCCCGGTCGCCGAGCTGCGGAACTCCGAAAGCGCGAGGACGTCCGGACGATGACCCAGGCAGCGCCGAATTAGCGCGCCGATAGTTGTACGATTACCACCGGAGCGCAGGTTGAGCGCCAAAATCCGCACCGCATCATTTTAGGGAACCTCTGAAGAAGTCACTGCATCGATCGCAGCGAGCGGTTTTGCTGCACGTCGCGGCGCGTCCGAGGGAGCATAGCCCGGCTCTCTGTGACCGAGGGCGCAACAAAGAGCTGCGGCAAAACTGCCGCTGCCCGAAGGGTTTGTCCGCAAAGCCCCCATCTGCGTTGTCGAAAGCTCGGTCACAGACTGGGTGAGTATGCTCCCTCGCCTTCTCCTAGCACCTGGTGGCTTTGCGGTTCAAACGATCGGTACATGGACTTCTTCAGAGGTTCCCCGCACTACCAGCTGAAGGGAGTCGGCTGATGCGGCTTCATCCAGACGATTAGATCCCACTGAGTCGGAAAGTTAAATATCGTCGCGACGTAACGGGCGTTTGGAACCTTGTTGAGCTTGACGAGCGTGTCGGCCGACGGGTGCTCCAGGCTGCCTCCCTCTTCGGCGAACTCCCGATCCCAGATCCATTGGTTGTAGATCGTGTGGCCCGTCGCGGGATTCGCAATGACGTAGTGGATATGCCCGTTGAACTCATACCAGCGGCCCGGATTGATTCCCCAGAGGTGTGGCCGCGGCTCGTTGTGCGTCCGCACGACCGAGAAATCCGCGCCCATCAAGTTGCCCTGCGCGTCGTACCATAGCTGGCTCGGGTGTGTCGGATCCGAGTTCCACTGCTTGTTCGCATAACTGATCGCGCCGGTGTCGTCCGGGTCGTTGTAGCGGAAGTAGCCGGCACGCTCCCCGTCGCCGACCCGAGGGAAGCGTGCCAAAAGATCGCGCCGCACCGATTGCAAAAACTGCGTCTCCGCCGGCGAGAGCGGCCCGGTGTAGGTCGGATCCTCGTCGGCCACGACGCCGCCTGCAAACGTGCACGCGGCCGCGAAAAATGCGGCCGCGAGCACGCCTATCGGTTTCATCGTTGGGTTACCAGCTGAACTGCGTTGGTTCGTGCGGCTTCACCCAGACGATCAGATCCCACTGCGTCGGAAAGTCGAAAATCGTCGCGACGTAGCTCGCATCCGGAACTCGGCCTAGCTTCACGAGCGTATCGGCCGAGGGATGCTCGAGGTTGCCGCCGCCCTCGACGAAATCCTGATTCCAGATCCACTGGTCGTAGATCATGTGGCCCGTCTTTGGATCGCGAATGACGTAGTGCACGTGGCCGTTGAATTCGTACCAGCGCCCGGGATTGATGCCCCAGAGATTCGGGCGCGGCTCGTTGTTGGGCCGCGGCACGGAAAAGTCCGCGCCCATCAGGTTGCCCTGCGCGTCGTACCACAGTTGGCTCGGATGCGTCGGATCCGCGCTCCACTGCTTATCGGCGTAGCTGATGGCTCCCGTGTCGTCCGGGCTGGTGTAGCGAACGTAGCCGGCGCGCTCCGCGTCGCTGACGTGAGGAAAGCGAGCCAAAAGGTCGCGCTGTACCGATTGTAAGAACTGTGTCTCCGCGGGCGTGGGCGGCCCCGTATAGGTTTGCTTCTCGTCGGCCCGGGCGACGCCGGCGAACGTGCAAACGGCCGCTAAGAAGGCGGCGATTAAGGTTACTCTCATGCCTGTAGTATAACGTGTTCCGCGCGGCGTTGTGACCCTCACGCTACACCATATAGGTCTTCGGCGGGGATTCCATCGTCAGGATCGGACGGTCGATGTCGAATGCCCCGCCGGTCTCCGCAAGGACCGGAGAGTCGCCGCGCAGCGCGAGATCGGCCAACACGCGTCCGATGATCCCGGCGAACTTGAACGCGTGACCGGCGCCGATCGCGACGCTGACGTTCGGGCGCTGCGGCACGGTATCTATGACGAAGTCGCGATCCGGCGGCAGCGTGTACAGGCAGGTCTTGACCAACGAAACGGGGCCGAGCACGGCGGGAAGATAGCGCTCGAGAAAACCGCGCACCCGCGCCGTGATCTCCGAATCTTCTTCGAAGCCGCGGGTATAGGCATCCACCGGCTTGCCGCCGGCGTCTTGCGTCACCTTGACGGCGTCGCCTTCACCGAACACGGGAAAGCCGTAAAACGCCGGGTCGTCCATCCATATCCAAATCGGAAATTTGCCGAGCGCGAAGCCGGCCAAGTCCGCAGCGCGAAAGTACAGCACTTGCTCTTTGGTCACTTCGAGCGGAATGCGAAGCCCAAGCTTCTCGAGCACGTAAGCGCTCCATGGGCCCGCGGCCACAACTAAGCTGCGCGCGCGCAAGGTTGCGTTCTCCGTTTCCACGGTGACTTCGTCTTCGAGCGTCGCGATCGCCGTGACCGGCGTCCGCTCGAACAGGGTCGCGCCGTGCTCGCGCGCCATCCGCTGATGCGCGGCGGTGCCCTTCATCGCGGCGACCAGGCCGCCGTCGGGCTGAAACAGGCCATGGATGTCGTCGTCGATCTGCCATGCGGGCCAGCGCTTGCGAATCTCCGCCGCATCGAGCGATTCGAAGGGAACGCCGCATTGGCGCATGGCGTTCGCGTACGGCTCGAGCGGGATCGCGCCGTCGCGCGGGCGGATGTCTAGGCCGCCGGTTTTATAGACGATTTTTTCGCCGGAATCTCGTTCCAGCGTCTCCCAGGCCGCATACGCGTGTTTTGCCAG
>JAFAXS010000012.1 GCA_019240755.1 Vulcanimicrobiota bacterium | reverse complement strand
GCGTTGCTGCGTCCCGACGAGTTCCTGCAGATCCTCATCGAGCGGATGGGCGTGCGCGCCGCAATCGTGGGTTCGACGTTTCGTTTCGGACACGAGCGGTCCGGCGACGTCGCGTTGATGCAGCAACACTTTGCGTCGCGCGGAGTTCAGACCGTCAGCGTCGCACACGTGACCGCGCACGGCGAGCGAATTTCCAGCACGCGCATTCGCACGCTCGTACGGCGGGGAGAGCTGGCAGCTGCCGATGAGCTCCTCGGTGGAAGCGGCTACGAGATTCGCGGGGCGGTCGAGGTCGGCGCCGGGCGGGGTCACGCGCTCGGCTTTCCGACGGCCAACCTGCGCCCGCCGGAAAAGTTGCTGCCGAAAGACGGCGTTTACTCCGCCGTAGCGCGCTACGACGGGCGGGACTATCCCGCGCTGGTTTCGATCGGCAACAACCCGCAGTTCAACGGTGCGCAGCGCTCGCTGGAGGCGTGGCTGCGAGACTTCGGTCACACGATCTACGGGCGTGAAGTGGCGATCCGGGCGCTGCGTTACGTGCGCGAGCAGCGGCTTTTCGAGAGTACCGGCGAACTGACGCAGCAAATGCTCCGCGATCGTGAGGCGATCGGTTATCCGACGTATGGTTAAGGCGTCGTGCGTTCTCCGGGTCCTATGCACCTTGCTGCTCGCCGGCTGTGCCCATGGATCGGCGACGCAAGGCGCGGGCTCCTCCATGCAGGCACAGCGCGCGCATGCCGGTAGCCCTGCTCCAAGCTGGAGCGAGGCGAGCCTGCCGGGGCCGCGGTTGAGTTCGGACTCGCTGCGCGGCAAGGCGATCTACCTGAACTTTTTTGCGACGTGGTGCCCGCCGTGCAATCAAGAAGCGCCTGCAATTGACGCGCTGCAACGCGCATACGGCAGCCGTGGCCTGCAAGTCGTGGGTGTTGACGTTTTAGAGAACGCCGCCAAGGCGCAGTCGTTCCGCGACGGCCACCGCTTGCACTACCCGGTAGTGATTGACACCGGCGCGCTTCGGGATGCGTACGACATCAACGCCATGCCCGTTCATGCGTTCATCGATCGCCGCGGAATTCTGCGCAAGGTCGTCGTTGGCGAAATGTCGCCGGAGACGATGCGCGGCAACGTCGAAGAGATTTTGCGTTAAAACATGCGGCTGCGCGACGCCATGCGACGGTGGGCACGAGTTGCCCTAACGCTCGCCACTGCGGGCAGCGCCGCCTGTTCGGGAAGCGGCGGTACGAGCGGGATCCTCATGCCACCCGGGAGCAGCTCCGTCGTCTCCGGCGGGGCGCAGAGTACCGTGGTCAAGATCTTCGTACCGGCGGGCGTACAGCCGCCGACGTCGCGGAGCGCGCCGACCGTCGCGGCGACGCCTCCGCAAGTCATCGGCGCAACCGCACCGATGACCGGCGTCGCGCCGGTCACGACCCCGCCGCCGGTGGCCGCCAATTCGACGTCGTCGGTTGGCGGCGCTCAAACTCTCGCGATCAACATGAGCGGTCCGGCGAGCATCAATCAAGCCGTCGCGATCGGACCGAACGCTTCGGGATGTAGCCCGGCCGCCGGCGGAACCAGTTGCCAGCTGCCGCTCGCGTTGCCGGCCGGCACCTACGTTGGAACGATCGGCGGAACGGCCGTCGCCTTCACCGTCGGGGGCACCGGCAACAATCAGATCGGGCTGACGCTCGGCGTGACGCCGGCGCAGCTCGCCATCGTGCCCGCATCGCCAATGAGCGTCACCAACGCGCAAGGCGGAATCGATCTCTACGGCGGGGGACGGCATCCGTTCGTCGTTGAGATGCTCGACGCCAGTCAAAACGTCATCGTCGGATCGACCGCCGCCTTTTCGATGAGTCAAGCCGGCGGATCGCTTCCGCTGACCGTCACGGCGGCAAAGACGATCGCGCCAAATCTCTTTTACGTCTCTGCGCCCGCTGCGGCGAACAACTCCGCGATCTTGCGAGCGACGACGACGTCGTTCGGCCCTTCGAATCCGTGCGTTGCGAGCGGCGCCGCCTGCAGCGGAACGGCGCGCATCGCGATGCATCAAGTGGTCGCGGTCGCGAACTCGAACCTCAACAGCGTGACCTTGTACGTCAACGGGGCGAGCGGACCGATCGCGTCGATCGAAAACGGCCTCGCGAATCCGCAAGCGTTGATCTTCGACGCCAACGGTGACTTGTTCGTGGCCAATCAACTCGGGAACGTCGCCGAATTTGCGCCGCCGTACACGCAGGCGCCGGCAGCGATCGCCGGCGGCGTCACGCATCCACAGGCGCTGGCCCTCGACGCTCACGGCAACCTCTTCGTCGCGAACGGAAACGGCAGCAACACCGTCACGGTCTATGCGCCGCCCTATGGCGGGCCGCCGACACAGGTCATTTCGCACGCGGTGGACGATCCCGTCGGGTTGTCCCTCGATTCCGCCGGCAACCTGTTCGTGCTCAACTCCGCGTCGAACAGCGTGACGGAATACGCGCCACCCTACACCGGAACGCCCACGATCATCTCAAAGGGACTCAACGCGCCGAGCTCGCTGGCGCTCGATGTTCGCGGCGACCTTTTCGTAGCGAACCTGAACTCGACGCCGAGCTCCGTCGTGGAATACGTTCCCCCGTATTCGAGCATGAGTGCGCCGATTGCGACAATCACCAACGGTATCAACGAACAGGGGAGCATCGCGCTCAGCCCCGCCTCGACGCTCTTCGTTCCGAATCAGGGCGCAAACTCGGTGACCGAGTATGCCGCGCCGTACACGAGCGCGCCCGTAACGATCATGGGCGGTCAGAGCGAGCCGATCGCGCTGGCGCTCGACGCCGCGGGAAATCTCTACGTGGCCAATCACGGAAACAACACCGTTACGGTCTACGCGCCGCCGTACAGCGGCGCTTCCTGGACCACGTTCAGCAACGGGGTCGGCGCCCCGGTAGCGTTGGCGCTCTCGCCGCCGACGGCGGCCGCCGCCGCCGTCTTGCCCTAGCCGAATATCCTCGCGATTACGCCGCCGCGACGCGTAGGGCGTCGCCGTCGAGCGTGACGTTCGCGGTCCCTCCGTCCCGAAGCTCGCCGCGCAGCAACGCCGTGGAGAGCGGAGTGGAGATGTAGTGCGAAACGGTGCGGGAGACGTAGCGGGCGCCGCTTCCGGACGCCATGGAGACGCGGGCCAGATAGAGTTTCGCGTCGGGCGAAAGGTCGAGGCGAACGTTGCGCGTGGTCAAGCGCTGGGCGAGCAGATTGACGTGAATCTCGACGATGGCTTCGATTTGTCGTTCGCCCAGCTCCGCGAACGGTATGATGTCGTCGATTCGATCGAGCAGCTCGCGGCGTAACGCGATGCGCACCTCGTCGTCATCGAGGTTCGTCGTCAAGACGATGAGGGCGTTGCGGAAGTCGATGGTGCGTCCTTTGGAATCGGTCACGCGGCCGTCGTCCAAAATCTGCAGCAAGATCGCCGCAACGTCGGGATGCGCCTTCTCCAGCTCGTCGAACAGCACCACGCAGTACGGGCGCCGGCGAACCGGTTCCGTGAGCTGCCCGGCCTCTTCGTGACCGGCGTATCCCGGTGGCGCGCCCAGCAGCCGCGAGATCGTGTGCGGCTCCGTGTATTCGGAGAGGTCGATTCGCACCAAAGCGGCGTCGCTGCCGAAGAGCGCCGATGCCAGCGCCTTGGCCAGCTCCGTCTTTCCGACGCCGCTAGGCCCGCGAAAGAGAAAGCTTCCCAGCGGTTTGCTTGGATCGTGCAGTCCCGTGCGCGCGCGCCGAATCGCGTCGCAGACGCGTGTGATGGCCGAATCTTGGCCGATCACGCGTTGCGAGAGCGTGCGCTCGAGCTCGAGCAATCGCTGGGCCTGAGATTCCGTTAGGGACGACTGGGGTATGCCGGTCCAGCGCGTCACGATTGCCGCGACGTCGCCCGCGGTGACCGACGGCATTTCGACCGCGCCTTTGTTGGCTAGGGCGACCGAAGCGGCGGCCTCGTCAACCAAATCGATCGCCTTGTCGGGCAGAAAGCGGTCTGCAATGTACCGCGTCGCGAGTTGTGCGGCCGAGTCGATGGCATCTTCTTCGATCAGGACGTGGTGATGCGTGGCGTAACGCTCGCGCAGCCCGTGCAGGATCTCAACGGTCTCATCGATCGACGGCTCCGCGACCATGACGGGTTGAAACCGTCGCTCGAGCGCGGCATCCGACTCGATGTACTTGCGGTACTCGTCGAACGTGGTCGCTCCGATGCACTGCAGGTCGCCGCGCGCGAGCTCGGGCTTGATCATCGTGCTCAAATCGAGCGGCGCACCTTCGGCCGCGCCCGCTCCGACGAGCGTGTGCAGCTCGTCGATAAAGAGCACGACGTCGCGAGCGCTGCGCTTGACTTCATCCAAGATTCGCTTGACTCGGCCTTCGAACTCGCCACGATACTTCGTGCCGGCAACGAGCGGCCCGAGCGACAGTGCCAAAATTTTCTTGCCCCGCAGGGACGGCGGAGCGTTGCCTGCCGCAATGCGCGCGGCCAGACCTTCGACGATTGCGGTCTTGCCGACGCCGGGTTCCCCGACCAGACAAGGATTGTTCTTGCTGCGCCGAGCCAGAATCGAGACGACGCGATCGATCTCGCGATCCCGGCCGATGACCGGATCGAGCTTACCGTCCCGCGCCAGCTGGGTGAGATCGCGCGAGTAGGCCGCCAGCGTCGGCGTGCCGCCACGCAACCG
>JAFAXS010000110.1 GCA_019240755.1 Vulcanimicrobiota bacterium | reverse complement strand
ATCTACGCTCTCGCGCACGAGCGCGCATCCCAGCAGCGCTCGCGCAAGGCTCTCCGTTTCGATGGGAAACGAACCCGGCGCAAGCCGGCGCAACCTCATGCCGCCAGGTTCAGCGCCGTTTCCGCTCGTGCCCTGTGAGTGAGGTCGTCAGTGGATCCCGTGCGTATCTCGCACTTTGAAAATGCATTCAGTTCGCAACGCAGGCGAACGTAGGGAAGCGCAAGTTCTTCGCCGATCGCGGAGCCCGTCGTTACGCCGCGCGCGAAGCGTTCGTCGCTCAAGACGAACCGCACGCAACGCGCTCCTCGCCGGCGCACGGTACGCGCGACGGCGATCAGCGCGGCGTAGCCGGCGATCTCTTCCTTATTGGCTGCGCGGAATGCGCGCGATAAGGCGAATGGAACCCGAACCGTCTCCGCAATGAAGCCGCGTTCGATCCGAGCGTAGGCGATGCCACGACCGTCGCTCGCCAGGGCGTACCCCACCACCACTTGGATCGGCCGCTCGTTTCTTTCCATACCGTCTACCCTTACCCATAAGGATAAAGCGAACGTATGTTCGTGTCAAGCCACGCGCGCCGGGCGGATGAGGCTTGCGTAGAGGGCCAGCATACGGTCCGTCGCGCGGGTCTGCGAGAATCCCTCGGCGGCTTCTCGCGCTGCGGCTGCCATGGACGCGAGCGGCGCGAGCGGCACCCGTCGAAAGGCGGATGCGAACGCATCGGGAGTGGCCCCGACGATCGCGCCCTGGGCCCCCAGGACCTCCCGATTGGGCGGCGCGTCGGCGGCGATGATATGGAGGCCGGCCGCCATTGCCTCGGCCAGAACGAGCCCTTGCGTCTCCGTGACGCTCGGCATGACGAAGGCGTCGGCGCTGGCGTAGAGCGCCGGCAAGTCGGCCCGGGGGACGGCGCCGAGAAAACGCACGCGAGGCTCGAGGCCGAGCCGGTGGGTCAGGTGCTCGGCCGGCTCTCGCGCGAGACCGTCGCCCGCCACGATGAGGCGCAGAGACCGCTCCGGCGCGAGTGCGAGCGCCTCGATCAGCACCTCGATATTCTTCTCTTTGGCGACTCGGCCGACATAGAGCAGCATCGCGTCGCCGTCGCCGACCCCGAGGCGCCGCCGCAGCGCTGGGTCGCGCCGGCCCGAACCAAAGAAATCGACGTCGATTCCACTGGGGACCACTTCGATCCGCGCGCGCACGCCGAGCTGGCGCAGATGGCGCGCCATCGCGTTGGTCGGCACGACGACGGCGTCGCTGGAGTTGGCAAAGGTTCGCGTCAAGCGCGCCGTTGCGAATCGCGTTGCATTTGGCTCGAACGGGACGTAGTGCGCGTAGGCCTCGAGTTGCGTGTGGTACGTATACACCAACGGCATCCCAAATCGCCGCGAGTATCGCAATCCCATCCAGCCGGTGATGAACGGCGAGTGAACGTGCACGACGGAGAGACGCTTGATGACGCCGTTGAGATTGCGCCGGCTCACCACCGGCACCGTGAGCCGGTACGGCGTGCGTGTCGGCAGCGGCAGCGAGGGCATTCGAAACACCGGGCCGTCGGCCTCGGCGTAACCGGGTACGCGCGGTGCAAAGCAGTAGACGGCGTGACCGCGCGAGCGCAGACCCTGCGCCAGTGCATCCACGGATGCAACGACGCCGTTGACCACGGGCCGGTAGACTTCGGTAAAAAAGCCGACGCGCAGCGGATCCACGGTTGCCATTATTCTCTGAACACCAGGCGCCGCCCGGCGGTTCTCGCTAAAGAAGGTCGCTCCTGGCGCCATGTGACTTAGGCGCTATGGTCGCCCGGAGCGACATGTGCTATAGTGCCTGGGTCAGAGAGGCCTGCCAGCCAAGACAGTAAGCAGGCCAGCGCACCGCGCATGCGGCTCGCCGTGTATCGTTCGCTTCTGCGGGTGGCGTCAAGCGCATACCTTCGCGACGAGCCAGGAAAGAAAGGAACCTCATTTTTGTTACGACGAGCGTTTTGCGCCACGTTTGTGCTTATTGGATCGCTGGGATACCCCGCATCCGCGTCGGCGCAGAACTCCGCTGTAACATCGATCCGCTGGCAGAACGACGGCGTCGTTAGCTGGGAGCGCCTCGAGCACCACTCGATTGCTCCGCCGACGATCCATCGACTGACCCCGGCATTGCCCCCCGGCGGCAGCAAGTATTTGGCGCACGGCGCCCCCGGCGTGGTCGAAATGAGCGTCCGCTACTCGCAACGCGACGGCGGACCCGTTCGTCGCCAGGTGCTCGCCACGATGGTGCTCGTGCATCCTCACCCGCGCATCCTCGCGGTCGGCGTGGGATATTCGCCGCTGACGCAGTTCGAAAGCATCGGAATCGCGCGTCTCGCGGCGATTGCGCACGGCGCGCTGACGATGGTTGCGACCGCGTACACGGCGCAATGCAGCGGGTGCGACGGCATGACCGCGATCGGCCGGCGCGCCGGTTACGGAATCGTCGCCGTCGATCCTCGAGTGATTCCCCTGGGCACGCGTCTCTATATTCCCGGCTACGGCAGCGCGATCGCCGGTGACACCGGCGGAGCGATCGTCGGTAACCGCATCGATCTCGGTTTCAATACGTTGCGCGACGCGCTGATGTTTGGGCGCCGCAGCGTCACGGTCTATAAAATTTAGCGGAGGCCGGCCCAAGAAGCGGTTCGGGCAAAACTTCCTCGTTAACGCAAGCGCCGCGCGACAGATCGCGCGGTTGTCGCAACGCGACGCCGTCGCGGACGTTCGAACGCTCGAAATCGGCGCCGGCACGGGGGCTCTCACGGCCGCACTGCTCGAGCTCGGCGCCCGCGTCAGCGCGCTCGAAATCGATACTGAGCTCGTCGCACTGCTTCGCGCTCGTCCTGAGCTTGCGCGAGCAGAGATCATCGAAGCCGACGCGCTTACCTTCGACTACGAGGCCTGGGCCGGATCGCAGCCCTGGATCGTTGCCGGCAATCTTCCCTACAACGTCGCGACGCCGCTGATTCTGCGCTTGGTGGAGCTGTCGCCCGGACCCCAGTCGATGACGGTGATGGTGCAGCGCGACGTCGCCGACCGCTTCGCCGCGTCTCCGGGTACCGCCGCATACGGCAGCCTCTCCATCGCCGTGCAGTACGCGATGCAGGTGCAACGCGCGATGCGGCTCTCGCCGCGTTCGTTCTTTCCCGCGCCGAAGGTCGAATCGACCGTCGTCAAGCTCACGCGGCGCGACACGCCGCCCGTGCAGCCGCGATATCCCGACGTATTTTGGAAGGTCGTGCGCGGTGCATTCGCGTACCGGCGCAAAACGCTCGTGAATGCGCTGCACCTCTCGCTCGGTTTCGATCGAGCCCGCATCGAACGCGCGCTTGAGCACAGCAACCTCTCTCCGGAGCTTCGTGGTGAACGACTCAACATCAGCGACTTCGCCCGTTTGGCCGACGCGCTGGCCGCCCAATAGCTTCACCGGTCTTTGGACGTGGTTGCTGGCGGGGGCGATCGCGGTTATTTTCGGGCTCGTCTTCCTCGCGGGCATTCGATCGAGCGGCGTTCCCCGAATCAGCTCGCTCGAGTTCGACATCCTCATACTCTTTCAGTTGGTCTTCGAAGGAGCGCTCTTGCTCATCGTGCTGGCGGCGCTTCCGATTCTCTCGAAGTTCAGCCTACGCGAGCTTGGATTCTGCCGCCCGAGCCTCGGCGACATTGGAGTGGCGATTCTCGGCGCGATCGCGATGGTCGTTTTCTCCAACGGGGGAGCCTCGTTGATCGAGTATCTCGCCCACAGCCGCCATCAGCAGGATATCGTTGAAATCTTTCGGCAGCTACACGACCCGGCGACGGTCGGGCTCTTCGCCGGCTTCGCGGTCGTCTTCGCGCCCTTTGCCGAAGAGACGTTCTTTCGAGTCTTCTTCTTCAATCTCGGCCTTCGCTACGGCGGCTTCTGGATCGGCGCCATCGTGAGCGGATTGCTCTTCGGACTCGCGCACGGCGACGCGTTCGCCGCGGTGCCGCTGATGCTCGGTGGCATCGTCCTCTGCGCCGTCTACTACCGCACGCGCAACGCCTTCGCGCCGATGATCTCCCACGCCGCGTTCAACACGCTCTCGATCGTCGCACTCTTGGTGGCTCCGGGACTCACGTCGTAAGCGCGTCGGCGGCCGCCATGACGTCGCGCGCCTCCATCGTGCGCATCGCGACGTAGCGAACTCGGTGCGCGTGCGACGGCGGCTTGGTCAACGTCGCGGGGCGCCGGTCGAAGCCGCGCTCGCGAACGTAGTTTCCGATAAGATGGATTGCGTCCGCATTGGGCTCATCGTACCAATCGGGATGATGCGCGAGCCACAGCCCGACCGTCGGAATGCCGCCGCGCGCAAGCACGAAGTGGAGCGGTCCCGAGGGAATGCCGATGAAGAGGTCGGTGCGCGCCGCCAGCGCCTTGAAGACGCGTGCAAACGGTTGCTCGATCGACGCAAATACGCGGCGAAAGACGGCGTCGCCGACCGTCTCGTCGTCCATTGAGAGAACGCGCCAGCGGTGCGAGCGGGCCCGCAGCATCGAAACGAAGTCGCGCGCTTCGTGGCCATCCCCCCAATTTTTTCGCGACGCGGTTATTCCCGTCGTGGAGACGACGCACAGGCGAGTTCCCGGCGGCGCAAACTGCGACAAGCGCTCGTCGACAATTCGCAACACCTCCGGAGAGGGCGTAAAGTCAATCGCGTTCTTCAACGGCTCGAAGAGCGGCGCCGTTTTCAACCGATCGGGCGCGACCAAGTGCCGCACGAGATTGCGCGCCTTGGTATGGAACGGGAACGCCGTTCGCCCCTCGGTCTCGGGATAGTCGGTCCACAGCAAGATTTCCGGCGCAAAGCATTCGACGGCGTCGCCCAGCGGCTGCGCCACGGCGATCCTGCGGCGCCGGCCGTTGCAGTCTCGCAGGCGGAGCCCGAAATGCGGAGCTCCCATTGCACTGCCGTCGCCGGGCGAACGCTCCCCGCTATACAGCGGCGTCACGCCGTTGCATCCGTCCAGCACGCTCACGTAGTCGTCGCCGAAGCGCGTGATCGCATACCGATTCGACGGCTCCAACAGCGGCGCGATTCCCCCGAAGTGAACCCAATCGCCGAAGCCGTGCGGCCAGTAGACGAGAACGTTGGTGCCGGTTCGTCGCGCGAACCGGCCGCGATCCTCGCGCATCGCGATCACATCGAGGTGCGAGGTCATCGCGCGACCGGGACGCCGCCGCACAGCGCCGGCGCGGCGCGGCCGGCGAGACTCTGAAAAAACGCGGCGGCGTTGGTGTTGTAGGCGGGACATGATCGAGCGGCGGGATCCGGACGCGGGTCCAGGCGCAGATTGGGATTCGCCGCGGCGACGGCCCACGTGCCCTCCTCGCGGCGCGCAAGCTCCAGCGGCCGTCCGCTCTCGCGAATGCGCACGGCTCGCGAGTATGCGTTCCAGTCGACGATGTACGGCCATCGTCCCGGGCGCACGACCGTATCGTTGAATATGAAGACCATGGCGATGAGCGCGGCGATCGGCATCGCGCGAGCGAGCCTGGGATACGGGCGCGATGCGAAGAGCGCCGCGATCGCCGCCGCAACCACCAGGCTCGCCGTATAGTGCGAGCCGACGCGGCTCGGCTCGTAGTTCCACGGACGCATGAAGACGATTTCCGCCAGCAACGGAATCCCCAGCAACAGCCACCACCGCACCGCCAGCGGAGCGAACGCGAACGGCGCGAGCAGAAGCAGCACCATCGTGAGCTTGCCGCCCGGATCCGCGATGGTCAAGCCGTAGTGCGGAAGGTTCGGCGCGGCACCGGCGGCCCGTTCCGCGATCCAAAATCCCGCGCCGTTGCAAACGGCGAGCGCGACCAGCGCCACGCCCATCCGCCGATCCCACCACACGGCGCACGCGATGCCAAACCATGCCACGAAGAACATCTGATCTTCTTTGACGCCCAGCAGCAGTTGCGCTAAGATCAACGGCGCCCAGAAGCTACGCCGCCGCACCGCGAGTGCGCCCAGCGCCACGAGCAGCGGCACGAACGCGTTCTCCGAAAAGTTATCGTAGCTGAGCCCCTGCGCCGACGGCGTCAGTAAGTACGCGATCGCGACCGCGTTGGCCGCCCGGGGCGCGAGGCCGAGCTCGGACCCGAGTATGGCGAGCGGAATCGCGGCCGCAGCGACGGCGATCACTTGCACGGCGACCAACGTTTCCGCGCGAGGAAAAACCGCAATCAAGGGCACGAGCGCTACGAGCAGCCACGAATCGTGCACGAGAAGGTGCGGCCGCCACTCTCCATAGTTCCACGAGGAGCCGTGGCGCAGATTCACGAGCGTCTGCAGGTAGGTTCCGAGATCGGCGCCGTACCGCAGCGCGTACAGTTTATTGAGATCCAGCGCAATATAAACGACCGCGAAGATCGCGACCGCGATATAGGTAGGGCGCAGCGACCACGACAGACCTCCCGAGGTAACGCCCCGGAGACGCGGCATCACTTCGGGACGTCTGCCGTGGCACGGTGCGCTTCCCTGTAGACGCGTTGCACGATCGCTCGGAGGCGTTCGATGAATTGCGCCGGAGCGAATTTTTCGGCATGCGCGCGCAGGCGCTCCGGGTTGAAGCGCGCTGCGCCGAAGTTGCGTAGTGCGGCCGCGAGCGATTCGGCGTTCGGCTCGTCGAAGAACGCGCCGGTTTCGCCCTCCACGATCGTCTCGAGCGCGCCGCCGCCACGATACGCGATTGTGGGGCGGCCGGCGGCCGCGGCCTCGAGCGGAACGAGCCCGAAATCCTCTTCGCCGGGCACGATCGCCGCGCGCGCATCGCCCAGCAGCTCGTTGAGCTGCGCGTCCGAAACGAAGCCCAGCATCGTCGTCGTCGTTCCGCGCGCGAGGCGGCGCAACGAACGCTCCGCGGGTCCGGTGCCCGCGACGAAGAGCCTGATGCCGGCGAGCGCCGCCGCGGCAATCGCGAGCTCGAGGCGTTTGTACGGCAGCAGCCGCGAGACGACGATAAAGTAATCGCCGGCGCCGTTGCCGGGCGTAAACCGATCGACGTCAACGGGGCAGTGAAGCACGTCGGCTTCTCGGCCATAGTGTTCGCGAATGCGGTTCGCGACGTTCGTCGAGTTGGCGACGAATCGCGTCGGCCGCGTAGCGGCGAGTCGATCCCAGGCCGCGAGTCGATTGACGAGCGGCCGCGCGAGCGGCGAGCGCACGTACTCGTCGTAAGCGAACGCAAAGCGGCTGACGGTGTTGATGTAGCAGACGTGAATCGCCCCGGGGGCGAGGCGCACGCCCTTTGCCCAGGCCGTCGTGGAGCTGACGACCACATCGAAGCCGGAGAGGTCGAATCGTTCGAACGCCCGCGGATAGAACGGCGCAAGCGCGCGGAAGCACCGGTTCGCAAACGGAACGCGCGCCAAGGCCGAAACGCGCACGCGGTCCGGTGCAATAAGGTCGCCCACGGCGCGCTCGTCGTAGAGCGCCGTATACACCGGCGCATCGGGCCACGCGCGCGCGATGTGGGCAAAAACGCGCTCCGCGCCGCCCCGCTGGTTCAGGTAATCATGTACGAGGGCAACGTTCGTCAGTTTGAAACGTTTGTGCCGCGGGGCAACACGAGCGCGATCGTCGGATTGCCGAGATACGATCGTGCGACGCGCTGTACGTCCGGTGCGGTGGTTGCGGCGATCGAAGTGAGCGTCCGATTGATGAAGTCCGGCGAGGCGCTCTCGCGCGAGAAGACGGCGGCGAGCCACGTCCGCGCTTCCAGCGTGGTCGCGTTGCTCGCAAAGTCGCCGGCGGCCTGGGCCTTGAACTCCTCGATGGATCCCTGCAGCCGGGTTGCCGCCAACACGCTGACCACCGAGAGCGCGGTCGCGAATGCGCGGCTGGGATCGCCGATCAGTCCGCCGTTGACGTACAGAACGAGATTGGCGGGAGCGCGATCGTAGGCATAGACCGTCCCGACGGA
>JAFAXS010000052.1 GCA_019240755.1 Vulcanimicrobiota bacterium | reverse complement strand
CCGCGGGTGCGCGGGGTCAAAATCGAGTTTCCCGTGGATGTTCTTGAACGATCCGCGCACCCAGGTCACCATCATGTGTCGCGCGCGAAACTCTGCCGCCGAATGGCCTGGCTCAAAGGTCCATTTCATGTCCAATTCTCCTGCCGGTTGTCAACTCAACTGTAGCCCGAAAACGCTATATTTCATAAAAAGTTTTCGAGACCGCTTACACCCCTCACAAAGCGTCGGCTCGGTCAATCGTCTTCGTCGTACGCCCATTGGCCTAGTGCCTTAAGGTCGTCGAGCTCGCGCTCTTTACGGTCGAGGCGCTCGAGCGCTTTGGTTTTGCGGTCGTCGTGGACGCCGCCCTTACGCAAATTGGTCGGAGGGCCCAAGCGCGGTAGCAGCTTTGGGCCCTTCTCTTTCTTCTTCGCCATACGTCACGGCGTTATTCGCCGCGGCGAGCGTTTTCCGCCGCTAGTTGTTGTTCGGCGGCCGGTGTCCGCCGCCGTGGTGGTCGCCTCCGCCGCCGCCACCACCGCCTCCGGACGAGCGCGGCGGTGCAGAGTTACCGCGCGGGTACGAGGGACCGGATCCGTACGAGCCGCGCGGGTTCGATGGATATGACCCGCGAGAATACGACGGATACGAGCCACGCGAGTACCCTGGGTTCGATGGTCGCGCGTAGGATGGATACGAGCCGCGCGGATACGACTCATACGGCCCACGCGAGTACGACGGATAGGAGCCCCGTGAATACGACGGCGCAGATTCCCGCGAGTACGGAAAAGCGTTTTGTTCACGGGAGTATGACGGCATCTCCCGCCCGGACGACGGCATGGCGTCCCGCTGCTCGTAAGGACTGCGCGCGTTGCCGTACGACTCGCCGCGAGACTCGGAGAAGCGTCCCCACGAGTCGGTGGGCGCGGCGCGCTGTTCGCGCGCAGCTTCGCCCGGCGCGGACATCTCGCCGCGCGTTTGCATCGGCGAGTTGGCTCGCTCAGAGCTGCCGCGGGCCTGATTGAACCGATCCCAGGACGTAGCCGGGGCGGACTCGGTGCGCGGAGCTTCACGCATGGCCGGTGCATTCTCACGCATGGCCGGTGCATTCTCATGCATGGCCGGTGCATTCTCATGCATCGTCGCGCTGCGCTCGCCGCGCATCGTCTGAGCGGCGTTCGCACGCGTCGCCGGTGCCGCGACCTCACGGCGTGCCGGTGCATAATCGTGCCGCGGTGCTTCCATCTGGCGCGACATGCCTTCTTGATGCGACATGCCTTGCTGACCCATCGCCGCGCGATTGCGCATCGCGGGCGTTTCCGCACGGCTAACCGGCGCGTTCGAACGGGCTTGCGCCACGTGCGCACGCGTGGTGGGTGCGCTCGCACGCGCCTCTCGGGCGTTCGCGCGAGATACCGGGGCACTAACGTGACCGACCGTGGAGTGCGCAGGGCCATGGGCTGCGACGGCATGCGCCGGAGCAGCGTGCGCTACGCGTCCGGTGAGCCCGTCGTGAATGGCCTGGGCTACGGCGCTGCGCTGTCGCGCGAACGTCGTCGGTGCCGACAGCGCACGATCCGACCCAAACCGTGCCGACTTGAACAGCTTGGAGAACGTGACGGGTGCGTGCAGCGTGCCACGCGAGAAGCCCAGATTGTCGCGCGTCGGCGTCACGGGCAGTGCACCGTGAATCGTTCCGAAGCGATGGCCGATCTCGCGGCCCGTCACCGGAAGCGTGTGTCCGACCAGCGTTCCGTGCCGGAAGTTGCGCAGCGACGTTCCGCTCGCACCGCCGTGACGGAAGTTACGGTAGATCCGGTTGATGTTATAGATGTTCGTCACTCGGACGATGTTGGTCGCGAAGGCGCCCGGATAACCATAACCACCAAAGAACGGGAATCCCCATCCAAAGCCAAGCCATGCCCAGCCTGGATACCAGGGATAGTACGGCTCATACGGCGCGATCGGCACCCAACCGATATAAGGATAGGGATAGCCCTGTGCGGGCGCATAGCCGGGACCGGGGCCGCCTTCGCCATAGGGCGCCGCGGCCGGCGGCGGATTTTCATAGGGAGTGCCGCCTCCCTCACCGTACGGAGCCGGCGTCGCGGCATTATACGGAGCCTCTGGGGGCGCGTTGTTGTACGATGCAGGCGCGGGCGCGTTGCCGTATGACGCGGCGGGAGCCGCATTATAGGGCGCCTCGGGACCTCCGCCACCTTGCCCGTACGCATAGTTTCCGCCGCAGTTGTTGTAGCCGCCGGTCTGCGCTACATCAAAACCGAAGAATCCGACGAGCGCCGGCGACCACGCCGGGCTCGCGCCGTGCGACGGCGGCAGCCACGCCCAACCCGAAGCGCCGCAGCTGCAGTAGTACCAGTTGCCGTAGTGATACGGCGCCCAGCCCCATGGCTCGGAACCGATCCACGTCCAGCCGTATCCGCCTTCCCACGACCAGGAACCGTTGCGATACGGTACCCACCCCGAGGGCTCGTTGGGCACCCACGATTGGCCGTAGCCCGCGACGGCTTGCCACTTGCCGTAGTCATTCAAGTTATCGTATCCGGCAAGGCGCGGGCTCAGATTAGGACTCGCATTGAGCGCGGCGACCATCGTCGCGTCGCGCTGAACGTTGAAGTCGTCGAACGAGTCGAACGCCACTTCGGGGCCGTTCGTAGTCGACGGATGCGATGCCGAACCGGCGGCGATCATCGTCTTGCCGGTGCCGATCGTCTGCGTGCCTTGCGGCGTAACGACGTCGGCGCTGCCGCGCCGTGCGGTGATCCAGCTGGAGCCGTCTCCTGCGATTGAAACGCGAACGTCGCCCGCTTGACGCGTGCGAACGCTGACCGACGGCGTATCCACCTGCAGCGGCTGACCGTCGCGCACCATCCCGACCTCGACGGTACCTTCCGCGAGCTGAACCTTTCGATTGTCTGCATCGCCGCTGATAACGCGTGCTTGGACGTTGCCTCCCAGTCGAACGGCAGTGAAGCCGTCGAACTGCAGCTCGGCACGCGACAGCTTGCCGGTCGAGATATAGTCGCCCGGCAGCAACGGCGCATTGCGCACCGCGTTGCTTTGCACGCGGCTGTCGCCGCGTTGCACGATGGCGGAGCCTTCCACGATGCTCACGCGGACGACGCCGGGCCCGCTTCGATCCGGCGCCCCAACTTTCTCGGGTGCCCGCTGCACCGGAGCTCGCAGCGCAGTCGCGAGTATTACGCCCACGAGAACCACCGCGGAAATCACGCTGATAACCGACTTGCTTGTCATTGCCGTACCCCCAGGCTTTATTGAAGCTTACTCGGGCCCCCGGAGTATCGTAAAGCGATTAGCCTACGATTAAGCCGGAGTGAGAGGCCGATGAAGCCGCTCGCTAGCGGTCTACCTTGCTGTGCTTACGACGGCCCCGGTCGGATAACTGAAGCCCTTGATGTGGCTGACCGGCGAGCCGCCGCCCGGATACGGGAAGACGTCGACGCGTTTCCTGCCGGAGTCCGGCACGACGACGTTCGATCCCTGAATCCAGAACTCCGCATCGCGCGGATATCCATTGAGGACCGTATCGCCGACCTTGGTGCCTCTCTTTCCCTTGATCGAGAACTGGTAGATGTTGGAATATCCATCGCCGATTGCGACGTACTTGCCGTCCCATTGAACTCCGCCCGCGTATCGGATCGGCACATCGAGCGAGATATTCGTGAACTTTTTCGCTCCGTGCGGAAGCTCCGCGAATGCAAATGCCGATGACGCCTGGTTTTCACCGGGAACGAAGAGATTGCCGGCGACATCGTATGCGCATCCATAGACGTTATAGACCTTCGGATCCGAATAATACGCGGAGGGGCTGCCCTTCGCGCCTTTGTAAATTGCGATATTGCCTTGCGTGAGACTGGAGCCGACAATGTTAGCCACGGCAAGGTTGCCGGTCACCGGGTCGAGCGAACACCCGCGCGGATAGTAGCCGGGATCGCTCAACGTCGCGACGGGAGACGTGCCGCCGTGCGCGTACTCGAGGATCTGCGACGCGTTGTCGTTGGCGATGAAAACGCTTCCATCTTTGTCGACGCACTCGCCGAAGGGCGCGTTGAATCCCGTCAGCGTCCCTTTGAGCACCAGTTGCGGATAGGAATAGACATAGACGTCGTTCGTGTTCTCATCTGAAACGTAGAGCAGGTCTTTGCGTTTGGCATCGGGCGACATCCAGGAGCGTTCGGCGACGGAACGCGCGGCCGGCGCCTGGGTGCCGGCGGCGGGAACGAACGCGCGCTGCCCCGGCTGCTCTCCGCTGCAGCCGGCGACGGCGACAATAAGCGCGAGGGCGGATCGATGGGACCAACGCGACGTAAAACTCGACATAACGACCTCCTTGAAGGCTTGCTATTGGGACGATCGTAGCGCCGGCGGCGTACGAAACCGTACGCCGCGTCCCAAGAGACCGTGGTTTATCGTGGTTTATAAGGAAGGAAGCATGCGGACGGCCTGCGCAGACATAGGCTTGGGAGGGCCACCGCATGCGCTTTTTGAGCCTTAGCGTTTTTCTTTTTGTCGCCGCCTTCGGCACGGCCGCAGCCGCCGCCAAGGCCGACGGACAGGTCCGGACCTACTATATCGCCGCCGACGAGGTGACCTGGAACTACGCGCCCACCGGCGTCGACCAGGTGACCGGCAAACCGTTCGATGCCATGGAACGGCCCTATGCAGTCCAGGACGCGCAT
>JAFAXS010000085.1 GCA_019240755.1 Vulcanimicrobiota bacterium | reverse complement strand
CGGCAACTTCGAGCTGCCCATGGAAGCCTACGTCGAGATCGCGTGCAAGAAGACGGGCTCGCTCTTCGCCGCAGCCGCGCAATGCGGCGCCATCATGGGCGGCGGCGACGCAGTGCAGATAGCGGCGCTGCGAGAGTTTGGTCGAGCCTTCGGCATCGCGTTTCAAATCAACGACGACCTGTTGGACGTAACCGCTGACGAACGCGCGCTCGGAAAGCCCGCGGCAAACGATCTCGCCGAACGCAAAACGACGCTGCCGCTGATTGCGGCGCTCGCCCGCGGCAACGGCGACTTTCGCTCGCGCGTGCGGCGGTTTTACGACGGCGATTCAAACGCCGCAATTCCGGAAATCTTGCAGGGAATCGATCGCGCCGGCGGTTTGGACGCGACGCGGGCGGAGATCGCTCGCTTCATCGCCGAGGCCAAAGCCGCGTTGGAGCCCATTGCCTCTGGTGCGGCGAAGAACGGTCTGATAGAGTTAACCGACGCCCTGCACGCGTAGGGCCACAAGAGGGGAATCGAAGACATGTCGCTACATCCATTGCTCGCCATCATCGACGCGCCGATCATCATTGGAATCCTAGTCGTCGGTGCGCTGCTCTTTGGAGCGGACAAGCTGCCGAAGCTTGCGCGCAGCGCCGGGCAGGCGAAAAAAGAGTTTCTCGTGGGTCAGGCCGAGGCAGACGAAGCAGCGGCGAAGGCACGCGAAGAGGCGCGCAGGCGGGCCGAAACGCAACACGCCGACGTCATGGACAACGTCCAAGCCGGCTCCATGTCCGGCGAAGCCATCCCACCGCCCACGCCGGATCACGGCACCCCAAGCGCCTAAACTTTAGGAAACCTGATGCTGGCGCAACGCCCGCCGCTTGACGCCGACGACGAGGCGAGCTGGGATCAAAAGGAGATGCCGTTTACGGAGCACCTACGGGAGCTCCGTAATCGTCTTCTGATTGCAATCGCGACGGTCGGCGTCATCGCCGTGGTGCTCTTTTGGCCCTCGCAGTTCGCGATTCGCTGGATGATGCGCGAGTACTTCGGCTCGATTCAACTGCACGCGTTCGGCCCGGCCGACGTGATCTTCACCGAGTTCAAATTCTCCATCGTCGGGGGCATCATCATCGGCCTGCCGGTTCTCTTGCAGCAGCTCTGGCTCTTCGTCGTGCCGGCAATTCACCCGCGAACGCGCCGAATGGTGTACTACTTCATCGCCCCGTCGATCCTATTGGCGCTTGCCGGCATCGCGTTCGCGCACTTCGTCGTCATTCCGCGCGTGATCGCGGCGTTGCTGCACATCACGAACGCCGTGGCAACCCCGACCTTCGGCGTGAGCGCCACGCTGAATTTCGTCATTATCTTGTTCGCGCTTTTTGCGATCATCTTTCAGACCCCCGTCGTGCTGGTGGGACTGGCGCGGCTCGGCATCGTCAGCCGAGCCTCGCTCGCGCACTATCGCCGCCATGCGTTCTTTGGATTCTTCGTGGCCGGCGGCATTGCGGCGCCCGACGGCAATCCGATGACCATGGCATTGCTGGCGCTGCCGATGTACGCGCTGTACGAGCTTTCGATCTGGATCATCGCGCCGCTCGAACGCCGCTGGGCAGCAGCGCCGGCACGGTGACGCAAGCCGTCCAGCGGCAGGGCGTGCTCCTCATGTGGTACGCCGATTTCGTACGCACGTTTGGCAACGTGCTCTTCGCCGTCAGCCTCTTTTTGGTGTGGGGTGCGCTAACGCTGATCGGCGTCATCGTCGAACAAGGCCAGGATGCGGCGCTATATTTTCAGGCCTATCCCGCGCCGCTCGCGCGAGCCATCGTGCGGCTCGGACTGGACAACGTCTACCACTCGCCGTGGTACGTGGGAATCGTCGGATTGATCTTGCTGTCGCTCGGCGTCTGCACGTTCAAGCGCGTCATTCCGGCGCGCTTGCCGCCGCTGCGTGCGGTAGCGATCGACAAGATTCCCTTGCACGCCGAAATAGAAGCCCCTGGCGAGTGCGAGACGCTCCGGCGAAAAGTCGCCGATTTCTTCGCGTCGCGCGGGTGGCAACTGCGTGAACGGACGTTCGGCGGCGTCGAGTGGACGTTCGCGGACAAGCACAACTGGGCGCGGCGCGGCGTCTTAGTGGCGCATGCCGGATTCGTCATCATCGCCGCCGGAACGACCCTCTTTTGGGCGCGCGGATTCTCCGGCGAGACGGCCATCCTCACGGGTCAAACGGTTGACGTGCCCCAAACGCACGCACGAATTCGGCTGGACGACTTTGCCTACCGTATCACGCCGATCATGACCAAGAGCGGAATGGTCTACCAGCCCGTGGATTATGTTTCACACGTAACGGTCACCGGCAGAGACGGCGTCGCGCGCAAGATGACGGTTCGAGTCAACCATCCGATCGACGTGGACGGCACGCTGTACTATCAAGCGAGTTATGGCTTTGGCGCGCAGTTTACGGTGAGCCGCAACGGCGTCCGCGATGCGCCGCTTTCGCAGCGCACGTTCTTGGAAGGCGACTCCTTCGATGTTCCGGGTACGACGCGGGCCGTCGTCTACGAGCGCTTCGTCCCAACGGTCGACCGCGCGAGCGGCGCGCCAGCGGCCGATCCACGAGTGAACGATCCCGCCGTGGTGCTCGGCGTCAGCGATACCGGCGCATCGCTCGGCGAGGCGCTCGTGCCGCTGCGTACCTGGATCGACGTCGGCGGAGAGACGCGCGTCGTTCCGCGGCGCTACGTGCTCTACAGCGGCTTCCAATATCGCTACGACCCGGGCGTGCCGCTGGTCGGGATCGGCGCATTCGTACTTTTGTCGGGCCTCGTGATTGCGTTTTACTTCCTGCCGGCGCGCCTCTACGTGCGCGTTGACGCGGCCGGTCCGGGCCGCTGCCGCATCGGTGCGGCCGCCACCACCGTGAAAGGCTACGACGTTTTCGAGAGCCAGTTTGCGCGCCTGATGGTATCGTTGAACACAGAGGTCGCTTGAGCATGCCGCTGGACGAACTCCTGATCGCCGTCGCGCTCTGCGCCTACGTCCTTGGCGCGTTGGCGCTGCTCGCCTATTTCTTCGTCCGCACGCCGTGGCTGCGTGACGTCGGAATCCCCCTCGCCGTTTTGGGCTGCATCGCGCAGTTCGCTCAGTTGATCGCCCGCTTCGAGCTCACGCACGTCTGGCCGTTGCTGAACTTGTACGGCTCGCTGTCGCTCTTCGCGGCGATGTCCGTCGCGATCTACATCTACTTTGCGTTTCGCTATCGTCTGTGGTTCGCCGGCGGATTCGTGCTCGCGCTGTCGGCGATCTTCTTGGCATACGGCGTGACATGGTACGAAGGAACGATGCCTCCGGTGCCGTCGCTGCAGTCGTACTGGGCGAAGATTCACGTGCCCATCGTCGTCTCGTCGTACGCAGCGTTCTTGGTGGCGTTCGTCTTTTCGTGCATCTATCTCGTGAAGTATTACGCGACGGCCGGCTCGCCGGCGCTTGCGAGGGCTGCTGGCGGGGCCGGCGCGCCCGCGGGGAGTCCGGTTCTTCTTTGGCTCAACGGTTTGCCGAGCTTGGCACAGCTGGACGTGATCGTATACCGGGCGGTGGCAATCGGCTTACCGTTGATTTCCGTCGGCATCATTACGGGCGCCATGTGGGCGAAAGAAGCGTGGGGCGCGTACTGGCAGTGGGATCCGAAAGAGACCGCCGCGCTCCTCTCATGGATCATCTACGCCGGCTACATGCACTTGCACACGCGCCCGAACTTGCGCGGAACCTTCACCGCCTGGGTCAGCGTGATCGGCTTCGTCTCGATCGTCTTCTGCTACCTCGGCGTCAACATCTTGATCAGCGGCCTGCACTCGTACAAGATGTAGCGTCTAGGGCGGGCCGGCGCTGCCTTGACCGGGCTTCATCGGGAGCGCCGGCATCGGCGTCGGCGCAGGGACTTGCGAGGGGTTCTCCCAGATCGACTTCGCTTCGCCGGTGAGGTGGTCTGGGACGCGCTTCATGAAGTAGGTGATCTGCCAGATCGACTTCTCGTCGAGCGACTTGGCGAAGGACGGCATTCCGGTGAAGCGGATGCCGTGCTCGATCTTCCAGTAGGTCTGGCCTTCGGGATCGTCCATGACGTCGTTCTTGTTGAACTGCGGCGCGCGCACGCCGAGCCCGCGGGCGATCGCGTTCGGCGTCGTGTTC